>JBLIDK010000061.1:0-11400 GCA_047632595.1 Sphingobacteriales bacterium | reverse complement strand
CAGCACCGTAGGTAATTTATCTATTTAAACATTAATCCCGCTTTGCGGGACGATTTTTTAGTTTTTTTAAAACACTTAGTCGAATTAATTCCGATAGCAAAGCGTATCGGGAACAAAAAAGATTATCAGTTCGATTGTCCCGAATTTATTTGGATATGTATCGAAAACAACAAGTATAAAACTAAAACAATGAATTGCGAAGCAATCATGCATTCCATTAAAAACAGATAAATCATGTATAAAAGAATAGTTACAATAGCAGCAGCCATCTTAATAACTGCAATCGTATGGGCACAAGCTCCAGAAAAGATGAGTTACCAAGCAGTAGTTAGAGATGCAAGTAACAACTTAACCACCAACCAAGCCGTAGGGATGCAAATAAGTATTTTGCAAGATTCATCAACCGGTACAGCTGTATATGTAGAAACGCAAACACCAAGCACCAACGCCAATGGTTTAGTAAGTTTAGAAATTGGAACAGGTACAGTTATCACAGGTACATTTGCGGGTATCAATTGGGCAAACGGTCCTTACTTTATAAAAACCGAAACCGACCCAAGAGGCGGAACAGCTTACGCCATAGCTGGTACAAACGAATTAATGAGTGTGCCTTATGCTTTGTTTAGTGCTAACGAAACACCGGGTGCAACAGGAGCAAATGGAACTAACGGAATTGATGGAGCAGTTGGAGCAACTGGTTCTGTTGGAGCAACAGGTGCAACAGGAACCAACGTAGGTGTTAGCGGCTTTGCACACTACCTAGGCGAAGCCTTTAATGGCGGAATAATTTATTATTTATATAAAGGAAGCGATAGTTTAGAACACGGGCTTATAGTGGCACTTACCGAAAGTAGAGCTTCTTGGCAAACAATAGCCACATTAGTAAATGCTAATCGTACTGAAGATGGCGCTTACAATACTCCTTTAATGACTGGTAGCCTTGCCTCACAATACATTTCAAGTCTTGGTGCAGGTTGGTATTTACCAAGTATTGATGAATTAGGTTTGTTGTACTACAACCGTTATAGTGCCCAAAAAGGCTTACGTACTGGCGGCAACACACTACTTTCATATAAAGATAACTATTGGAGCAGTACCGAGGATAATGCAACCAATGCGCGCGTCTTCGCCTTCACCATTGCTTGGGCCGACTCCTGGTCTAAGACTATTGACTTCACTGTGCGTGGAGTAAGGGCTTTTTAACACCGCGAAGCAGCACCGTAGGTAATTTATCTATTTAAACATTAATCCCGCTTTGCGGGACGATTTTTTAGTTTTTTTAAAACACTTAGTCGAATTAATTCCGATAGCAAAGCGTATCGGGAACAAAAAAGATTATCAGTTCGATTGTCCCGAATTTATTTGGATATGTATCGAAAACAACAAGTATAAAACTAAAACAATGAATTGCGAAGCAATCATGCATTCCATTAAAAACAGATAAATCATGTATAAAAGAATAGTTACAATAGCAGCAGCCATCTTAATAACTGCAATCGTATGGGCACAAGCTCCAGAAAAGATGAGTTACCAAGCAGTAGTTAGAGATGCAAGTAACAACTTAACCACCAACCAAGCCGTAGGGATGCAAATAAGTATTTTGCAAGATTCATCAACCGGTACAGCTGTATATGTAGAAACGCAAACACCAAGCACCAACGCCAATGGTTTAGTAAGTTTAGAAATTGGAACAGGTACAGTTATCACAGGTACATTTGCGGGTATCAATTGGGCAAATGGCCCTTACTTTATTAAAACTGAAACCGACCCTACAGGCGGAACAACTTACACCATTACAGGTACCAGCCAATTAATGAGTGTGCCTTATGCCTTGTTTAGTGCTAACGGAACACCGGGTGCAACAGGAGCAAATGGAACTAACGGAATTGATGGAGCAGTTGGAGCAACTGGTTCTGTTGGAGCTACAGGTGCAGCAGCAGGAAGTTACGGTGTTAGCGGCTTTACACACTACCTAGGCGAAGCCTTTAATGGCGGAATAATTTACTACTTATATAAAGCAAGCGATAATTTAGAACACGGGCTTATAGTGGCACTTACCGAAAGTAGCGCTACTTGGCAAACAATACCCACATTAGTAAATGCTAATCGTACTGAAGATGGCGCTTACAATACCCCTTTAATGACTGGTAGCCCTGCCGCAACATACATTGCAAGTCTTGGTGAAGGTTGGTATTTACCAAGTATTGATGAATTAGGTTTGTTGTACTACAACCGTCATAGTGCCCAAAAAGGCTTACGTACTGGCGGCAACACGCTACTTTCATATAAAGAAGCCTATTGGAGCAGTACCGAGCATACCAATACCATTGCGTGGAACTGCAAATTCAACTTTGGTTACGTCTACAACAATGATAAGACAGATACCTACACCGTGCGTGGAGTAAGGGCTTTTTAACACAGCGAAGCAGCACCTTAGGTAATTTATCTATTTAACCATTAATCCCACTTTGCGGGAGGATTTTTTTTAGTTTTTTGATAAAGGCATTATATTACGATTTACCAGTATTTAAAGAGGTGTATAGACTTATACTACTTATTTATTGAATATACCAAAGATTTCCCCAAAGGGTATAAATATACTTTAGGACAAGATTTAAAGCGAGATGGTATAAATTTGGTGCGTAGTATTTATAGAGCCAATAAATCAAAAAATAAGGTAGAGTATTTAGAGCAGTTTTTAGATAACTTTGAACTGTTAAAATTAGAAATACGTTTATGAACAGATGTGAAAACACCATGTTATAAAAAACACTATGAAAGCAGTAGAAGAACTATTAAATAAGTACGGAGAAAGTCACCAGAACAAACTAAACAAAGCTATACACTGGATTTGTGTCCCGGCTATTGTTTTTTCCTTACTTGGGTTATTGTGGGCAATTCCCGTTCCAGCTATTTTTAGTGAATTTTCTTTATACCTGAATTGGGCAACACTTTTTATGGCCTGTGTGATGGTTTATTACTTACGATTATCTGTTGTTTTAGCCCTATTAATGTTTGGAATTAGCATTCTAGCAATGATTGGGTTAAATGGCTTATCAAATTATGAAACTCCAATTTGGCAAATTTCCTTAGTAATTTTTGTAATTGCTTGGGTTGCCCAGTTTATCGGACATAAAATTGAAGGCAAAAAGCCTTCTTTTATAGACGACTTGAAGTTTTTACTAATTGGACCACTTTGGTTGCTTTCTTTCGTGTTAAAAAGTCTTAAAATACCTTATTAAAAGGCTAAATAGAAGTCGCTACACATTTTTTTGTATTCTTCAGAATAACTACCATCGTTGGTTCTAATATAAAGTTGACGCTCTTCAACTTCTTTTTTCTTATTAGAGAATTCCATTAACCATCTATGAGCAGTTTTTTCTACAACTGGAAAAACTTCAACATATCTATTTAAATACAGCCCTTGTTCTTCAGCCATTTTAACAAAATCAACAGCTATTTTCACAGGGTATATAACAGAAAATATGCCCTTATCAGTAAGCAATTTTTTTACCTGTTGAGCTAAATTTTCAGGAGATAGAGATTCAGTATTTCGTGCTAAATGCCTTTGTTCACTATTTGCTTTAACGCCACCTTCAAAAAATGGAGGATTGCAAATAATGTTGTCAAAACAATTTCCCATATCCAACCCTAAAAGATTACAGTTCTGGGATTTCATTCTGCTAGCCCATTGTGAGTTTTTAAAGTTTTCTTGAGCTTCATCAGTAGCTGCGCTATCAATGTCAATACCCAGTACAAATGCGTTACTATTTTTTTGAGCCAACATTAAAGCAAGTAAACCACAACCTGTACCTACATCCAAAATATTTATGCCTTTAGCATCTGCCCAAGCCCCTAAAAGTGCGCCGTCAACGCCAATTTTCATTGCACTTTTGTCGTGAGACACAGAAAACTGTTTGAATCTAAATGGTTTCAATCTTTAATTGTTTTAAGTTCGTAACTTATTTCGCACAATGTCAGCAATAAAAGTCATAATACCCGCTTATAACGAACAAGCCTCTATAAAGAAAGTTTTGGATGATATTCCAAGAGAATTGGTTGATGAAATTATTGTAATTAATAATGCTTCAACTGACAATACTGCAGAGGTTGCAAAGACCTCAGGTGCAACAGTTTTGTTTGAATCCGTAAAGGGATATGGAAGTGCTTGTCAAAAGGGTTTGACTTACCTAAGCACCTTAACCGAAAAGCCAGATATTGTTGTTTTTCTAGACGCCGATTACTCTGATCATCCAGAAGAAATTGAAAAACTTATTAAGCCGATTTTAGAAGAAGAAGTAATGATGGTTATTGGCTCACGTGCCACCGGTAAAATGGAGAAAGGAGCGATGATGCCACAGCAAATTTTTGGAAATTGGCTTGCCACTAGCCTAATAAAGTTGTTCTATGGCTATACTTTTACCGATTTAGGTCCATTTAGAGCCATTCGTTACGATGCTTTACTTAAAATAGACATGCAAGACACTAGCTTCGGCTGGACCGTTGAAATGCAGGTTAAAGCGGCTAAAATGAAGATGAAATGTAGGGAAGTACCAGTTACTTATCGCAAAAGAATAGGAGTTTCAAAAATTACTGGAACAGTAAAGGGTACAATAAAGGCTGGATATATGATTATCTACACGATTTTCAAATATTTATGACCCATAAAACTGTACCTTTGCACATTATTATCAATTTATGTTAGAGTTTGGAATTGTACTGTTTTACACTATTGCCATTGGCTTCATTTTTCTATTTAGTCTTGGGCAAGCTACGCTTGTATATTATTACCTTAAAAACAAGCGTAAATCAGCTAAAAACCTTCCAGATAAGGCGGTTTCAGCAGATTATGAATGGCCAAATGTTACGGTTCAACTTCCAGTTTACAATGAGCTTTATGTAGTAAACAGGCTTATAGATGCTGTTTGCGCTTTAGATTATCCAAAAGATAAGCTACAAATTCAATTACTGGACGACTCGAACGACGAAACTGTTCAAATGGTTAGCGATAAGGTAAATGAATATGCTAAACTAGGACTTAATATAAAGCAAATAAGACGTTCTGATAGAATTGGTTATAAAGCTGGTGCTTTAAACAATGGTATGGATGAAGCAGATGGGTTAATTGCCATTTTTGATGCGGATTTTATTCCAGAACCAGACTTTTTAAAGGGTACGATTCCTCATTTTGACAATCCTAAAATAGGAATGGTTCAAACTAGATGGGATCATATAAACCTTGATTACTCTCTGCTTACCAAGGTTCAAGGCTTTGGCTTAGATGCCCATTTTAGTGTAGAACAACAAGGTAGAACTACAGCAGGTGTGTTCATTAACTTTAATGGTACAGCTGGTGTTTGGCGTAAGAAATGTATTATTGACGCTGGTGGATGGCATTACGACACCATTACAGAAGATTTAGACCTTAGCTACAGAGCACAATTAAAAGGGTGGGAGTTCAAGTTTTTGAAAGACTTTGGTACCCCTGCAGAATTACCTGCTCAAATGAATGCAGTAAAATCCCAGCAATTTAGATGGACCAAAGGAGCAGTAGAAACTGCTAAAAAGATGCTTTTTGTTGTCTGGAAGGCAGATATTGGACTAAAATTGAAGGTTTTTTCAACGTTACACCTGTTAAACAGTTATGTATTCTTATGCATTTTCGCTACTGGTGTATTGAGTGTTCCGTTGTTGATGATAAAGAATCACAATCCTATTTACGAGCTTTATTTCCAGTATTCTAGCGTGTTTTTAATTAGTTTTTTAATCATGATCATGTTCTATTTGGTTAGTTTAAGCAGTCGAAAAGGGAGTTTTAAAGCAAGTTTTAAAGAATTTTCCTACCTATTCCCTTTGTTTATGTCAGTTTCTATGGGAATGAGTTTTCACAACACTGTGGCTGTTATACAAGGAATTAGAGGAAAGAAAACCCCTTTTATACGAACTCCTAAAATGAACGTAATGAAAATAGGTGACACCTTTAAAAGTAATAAGTACTTGAGCGGTTCTATAAATGCAACAACAATAATTGAACTTGGGTTAGCTTTTTATTACCTTTTTGGCATTTATTTGGGGATAAAATACCATGATTACGGTCTTATGCCATTTCACTTTATGTTGTTCTTAGGTTTTGGAATAATTAGTTACTTCTCGTTTAGACATAGTAATATATTCTCATCAAAGAGTAATGCAGCATAAGGTTGTAAATAGAGCAATTGCGCTGCTTTTAATAGCGGTAATTGCCTATTTGAACTACGCCGTAATTCGAACTAACTTTTACCTATTACTTGGATGTTATTGGAGTGCTTTTATACTTTACTTCGTTATACTTCAGCATGAGCTAAAACAAGATAACAAGTCAACAATAAAATGGCTAGGAGAGAGGGTTAGCAACAGTTTATTTTTTTGGTTAAGCATTGCATTCATTGCAAGAGCTGCTTTACTATTCTCACTGCCCAATCTAAGTGATGATTTTTACCGCTTTATTTGGGACGGACGAGCAAGTATTTCAGGAATCAATCCATACGACTTCAAGCCGAGTGAGATTTTAGCTCAAAACCCACTACTTTCAATTGAACTTTTTCAAAACTTAAACAGTCCAGAATACTATTCTGTTTATCCTCCTTTTCTTCAATATCTTTTCGCTTTCGCTACCTTTTTGTTTCCCAAATCAATTTTAGGCTCTACAATAGTCTTAAAGCTAATCATCTTGGGTTCCGAGGTGCTTACGCTTAAGCTTTTGTTAATGCTTTTAGCTAAGCTTAAAATAGCCTTAAAAAACGTTCTTTGGTATGCACTCAATCCTTTAGTGATTATTGAATTAGTGGGCAATTTACACTTCGAAGCGTTAATGATAACTTCAGTATTGGCCGCTGCGTACTTTGCTTTTGAAAAAAAGTGGTTTTTAAGTGCAATATGTATGGCTATTTCAGTGCAGGTAAAAATCATTCCTTTATTATTTATTCCTTTGTTTTTGCCATTACTGGGATGGAGAAGGTTTATAAAATTTGGACTGTTAACAGGTGTTTTGATAATGTTAGTTGGACTTCCTTTTTTAAACACAATTGAACGACTAGGGCATCTGTTGTTGAGCATGGAGTTATATTTCAATAACTTCTCATTTAACGGTGGTTTATATTATGCAGTGAAAGCATTGCTACCGGAAGCTTTTCAAGTCACAGGTCTTAAAATTTATTCACTAATCACTTCAATAACCGTTGTTTCAATAATTGGATATTACACTTTTAAGCAAAAAAAGCAATCAAACTTTTTTTTAGGAATGTTTTGGGCTTTGTTTATCTATCAATTCTGCGCTACATCCATACATCCGTGGTATTTGGTGCCTTTGCTGGCTTTAACTCCCTTTGTTAAAACTAAGATTGCCGTTATTTGGAGTATTTTAATCGTCGTAAGTTATTTTACTTACAGGGTAGTTCCTTATGATGAGGCATTAATTTTAGGGTCTGTTTCATCGGGCATTGTAGTAATCTATTTATTGATTGAAAAACAGCTAAAAATCAAATATTAGACTTTAAATGAAAATTTCATTTAACTCGATAGGCTTCCCTAATAACTTTCTCAACCGGCTTATTCTGCGGAGTCCAGTCTGTATTTTGTTGAGGATCAAATCTTGTTTCTCTTAAGTACCACTTCCATAAAAAACCACCTGCAAACCATTTTTCATGCCATAACGATTCATAGAGAGCTTGATAGGCATTTACTTGTTCCTCATTATTCACGTGTTCAGCACCATTTTTTTTATATTCTACTTCCCATGCTTTCCAAGTGGCGAAGTCAATATTTCTATAGCCGTATTCGGTAAATAATATGGGCTTATTAACCGATTTGCTAGTTTTTTCAAGTTTCTCTTTTACCCCAACCCAAGCCAGCTTTAGTTCAGCCACCGAAGGTGTCGCCTTTTCAACTAATGGAAAATAGCCGCTAATCCCAATATAATCAAGCTTATCCCAAAAGGTTACGTTTTCATAATTATCCCAATTTGAACAATAGGTTAGCTTGCCTTTATATACTTTACGTACTTCACTAATCACGTTAATCCAATACTCTGGACGTTCATTTACTGATCGTTTAAGCTCAGTGCTAAGGCAATAAATTTCCACATCCATTTCTTCAGCTATTCGAGCGTAAAAAAGTATGTACTCAGTTAACTCCTTCTCCCAAAGTGCCCATTCGTCATCCGTTTCAAAGCCAAATTCACCAACCCACCCAGAACCTGCTATCCATAAATGTGGTTTTAGCATTACTTTTAAGTTGTTTTCTTTTGCCTGTTTAATGTTTTCTCTGGTGCCAATTTCTTTCTCTCCCCACCATTGTCTATCATAGTTGAAACCAACAGAGGCATTACCTTCTCTACTAAATCCAAAAGGAATCACGGCTACATAATTTGCATTGATTTGTTTTACGCCTATTGTCCAAGATTCATCCACCTCTTTAGGAGGCGCTTCTAATGCTACACCGTTTATTTTAGGTTGCGCACATGCTGAAAAGGATAGAGCAGTAAAACATATTAGAAGTACAATTTTCATTGGATTAAATTTATTTGATTAACTGTTTCACTGTAGGATATGAAAAGAATAATGTTTTGAACAATTTATTAAAATAGTAATGTTCTCTTTTCATAGCATGAAATAAAAAGACTCTATTTATTCTCTGAACGAATATCAAAGCTACTCAAAACTCAACACAAGATTAGTTAGTAGTTTGATAAAAATCAAATCAAAAATGACAGCTAAATATATCAATTCTACTAAGCCTTTATACTTTTTTCAATTTCTTTAATCGCACAAGAGTTTAGTCAAGAAATCAATAAAAAGGATTTTGAAGTTGACTTTAGAGATGTAACAGGAAAAGTGGTAATGAGAAATAAAGTTAGAAAGTCTAGCGAACGTTATAACATTCAAAACTTAGCAGAAGGGGTGTACACAGCAACAATTTACTATAAAGGAGAAGTGTTATTTACTAAGCGAATAGTTCGAGAAACTAAATAGTACAATCTAAACCAAAAAAAAGGGACAATTCATTGAAGCGTCCTTTTTTTTTTTGGTTCTAATAAATGTTTTAAACTGCCACAGCGTGAGTTCTTAAAGCCTCATTTAATGAGGTTTTCTTATCGGTAGATTCCTTTCGTTCTCCAATAATTAAAGCACATGGTACTTGATATTCTCCTGCTGGGAATTTCTTGGTGGTTGTACCAGGTATTACTACAGAACGAGGAGGAATTTCACCTTTATATTCAATTTTCTTCTCACCACTAACATCAAAAATGCGAGTAGATGCAGTTAATACTACATTTGCACCTAAAACAGCTTCTTTGCCTACTTTAACCCCTTCTACAACAATACATCTAGAACCAATAAAAGCATTATCTTCAATAATTACAGGTGAAGCCTGAAGTGGTTCTAAAACTCCACCAATTCCTACTCCGCCACTTAAATGAACATTCTTACCAATTTGTGCACAAGAGCCCACTGTAGCCCACGTATCTACCATAGTGCCAGAATCTACATAAGCTCCAATATTTACGTATGACGGCATTAAAACGACACCTGAGGCTATAAAAGAGCCATATCTTGCAACTGCATGAGGTACAACTCGAACTCCTAATTCAGCATAATTAGTCTTGAGCTTCATTTTATCATGAAATTCCATAGGTCCAGCATGAAACGTTTCCATTTTACGAATTGGAAAATACAATACAACAGCTTTTTTAACCCATTCATTAACTGTCCATTTACCATTAATAGGTTCAGCACATCGTAAATGACCATGATCTATTAATCGAATAACTTCTTCTATGGCGGCAATTGTTGTTTCCTCCATTAAATGCTTGCGATTGTCCCAAGCCGCTTCTATTATTGTTCTTAACTTATCCATAAATCAATTAATCATTAAGTTCTTTTAGTAACTCATTAATTTGAATTAAGCGCTGAGGATCATCCTGAGTTTGTGGTTTAAGGTTTTTCGCCTTTTCTAATAGGGCAATAGCTTTAGCCTCTTCATCCATTCGTTCATAATTTATTGCTGCATCCAAATAATACAAAATGTAGTCATCTTTTAATGAAATAGCTTTGTTTATCAATTCTTCTGCCTTTTCATAACTGCAATTTTCCGGAACACCACCATATAGCATTTGAGCTGCTGCAACCTTATACCATGACAAATCTGCAATCTCACTATTTAATTTACCAAGTATATGATGTGCCCCAGCATGATTTGGGTCCAATTTTATGATTATTTCAGCTTCCTTTTTAATTTCTTTAGCATTTTTTAATCGCTCTTCACTATCTGCAATTAAGCTTTGTCTACCAAGCGCCACGGCTAAACTAAAATGAGCCATCGTATTTTTTGCATTAATGCTAACTGCTTTTCTTGCCATTTCAACACCTTTTTCAAAAGCTACTGATTGGTCTTCTTTTTTATTAAGTCTATTCCCTATTAAGGCATTCATATAGCTTCCACGGCTTAAAGCTTCAATATTATTTGGGTCAATTCTAAGCACTTCGTAAAAAGCGGCTAATGCTTCGTCTTCATTAAATTGTTCTTGAAGTTCAATAGCTTTATTCAACTTATCTTCAATAGACTGTGAGTAAGCCGAAACGCTTATTGATAAACAAATTAATAGTAAATACTTCATAATACTGGTTTTTATAGTTTTAATAAAGTTAGAATAGTTGCTTAATTCAAGCACGAATGTATAAAATCCAAGTCATAGCTTGATTAATTTTTTATAGGAATATTAATACATAATAAAAAAGCTCTTGGAAAGATATTCACAACTATTTAAATTTCTTTATTCTTGTCTTATTTTTATGGCCATTAAGATAAGTTAACTTTTTTGAACAACGACCTTTTATACAAAATAGCCTTAGGCCAAATTCCAATGGTGGGCATTCAAACTGCTAGAGTTTTACTTAGCTATTGCGGATCGGCGCAAGCAGTATTTGAAACTCCTTTCAACCAACTGAAAGAAATTCCAAATGTTGGTCAAATTAAAGCAAATAGCATTCGGAAAAACGAGGCTTTAGAAATAGCAAAGGTAGAGCTAGAGTTTATTGAAAAGAACAACATAGATCCCATTTACTTTACGGATAAAAAGTATCCTTCTAGATTGAAACTCTGTGAAGATGCTCCTTTACTATTTTATTCAAAAGGGAAGGCGGAGTTTAACAACGAAAAAACCATTGCAATAGTAGGGTCGAGGCAAGCAACAAACTATGGCAAAGGGTTTACGGCCAACCTTGTGAAAGATTTGGCATTATTTAACCCTCTAATTATTAGCGGACTTGCCTACGGAATAGACATTGAGGCTCATCGCGCAAGCGTAATAAATGGAGTTGAAACAGTTGCGGTTTTAGGAAATGGCTTAAGTTCAATTTACCC
>JBLIDK010000060.1:0-11414 GCA_047632595.1 Sphingobacteriales bacterium | reverse complement strand
CTATTATCTCAGGAGTTTATTACTACGGCAAGCAAGCATTAACAAATAACAATTCTCACTTTGCCGATGCCTATACTTTAGTGAACGTTTCCATCGGCTACAGCCAAAAATTACTGAAAAACAAAATGGCCTTAAATACGAAAGTTGGCGTAAACAATCTGTTCAACACCAACTATTCATCATTTTATCAGCTTAATGCCGTTCGAGATAAGTATTACAATCCCAGTGCTGGCATTAACTACTACGGTAATTTAGGCCTTAGCTACAACTTTTAGGTCTAGGCCAAGCTCTGTCATTTGCTCTTTGTCAATTGCAGATGGACTATCAATCATTACATCTCTACCTGAATTGTTTTTAGGGAATGCAATTACGTCTCTAATAGATTCAACTCCGGCAAACAAGGCACACAAACGGTCAAAACCAAAAGCAATACCACCATGTGGCGGTGCACCATATTCAAAAGCGTTCATTAAGAATCCAAATTGCTCTTTTGCTTCTTCTTCAGACATTCCAAGCGCATCAAACATTTGTTTTTGCTTGTTTTTATCATGAATTCTGATAGATCCACCACCAACTTCAACTCCGTTGATAACCATATCGTAAGCATTTGCACGAACCGCTCCTTTGTCTTTAGCAAACAAGTCCTCATCTCCAGGTTTAACTGAAGTAAATGGATGATGCATAGCGTAAAAACGCTGCGTGTCTTCATCCCATTCAAAAAGCGGGAAGTCAACAACCCAAAGCGGAGAAAACACATTCTTATCCATTAAACCTAATTCTCGTGCCATGTGTAAACGTAGTTCGTTCAAGGCATTTTGAGTAGGTGTTTCAGGTCCAGAAAGAATCAACAACAGGTCGCCATCTTTAGCTTTTGAAAGTTCTTTCCATTCTTGAAGTTGTTCTGCTGAGTAAAACTTATCAACCGATGATTTTGCGGTTCCATCTTCATTAAATTTCACATAAACCATGCCTTTAGCACCAATTTGTGGCTTTCTTACATAGTCTGTTAAGGCATCAACTTGCTTTCTTGAGTAAGAAGCACAACCTTCGGCAACAATTCCTATTACTATTTCTGCTTCATCAAACACATTAAAACCTTTGTTTTGTGCCTTTTCTGTAAAGTCAACAAACTTCATGTCAAAACGAACATCTGGCTTATCTGAGCCATAGTATTTCATTGCATCAGCATAAGTGATTCTTGGGAAATCAAGTAAGTCTACTTCTTTAACCTCTTTGAAAAGTTTTTTCATTAAAGCTTCAAAGATATTTAAGATATCATCACGCTCAACAAAAGACATTTCACAGTCAATCTGAGTAAATTCTGGTTGTCTATCCGCACGTAAATCTTCGTCTCTAAAGCATTTCACAATTTGGAAGTATTTATCCAAACCACTTACCATTAGCAATTGTTTAAACGTTTGTGGCGATTGAGGTAAAGCATAAAACTGCCCTTGGTTCATTCTTGATGGCACTAAAAAGTCACGAGCACCTTCTGGAGTAGACTTAATTAAAATAGGCGTTTCAACTTCAATAAATGCTTCGCTATCTAAAAACCTGCGAGTAACCTGCATCACCTTATGACGTAACTCTAAGTTTGCACGCATTTTGGGTCTACGTAAATCCAAGTAACGATATTTCATCAGTAGCTCTTCTCCCCCGTCAGTTTCATCATCAATAATAAAAGGAGGCACCAAGGCAGGATTTAAAATCTCAAATTTTTCCACTTTGATTTCAACTTCGCCAGTAAGCATTTTTTTATTCTTGCTAGTTCGTTCAATTACCGTACCTGTGATTTGAATTACGAACTCTCTACCCGATTTACGGGCTTCGGTGGTTAAGGCTTTATTCTCATCTTCATTAAAAGCAAGTTGAGTTATCCCATATCTATCGCGAATGTCAATAAAAGTCAATCCACCTAAATCTCTGCTTTTTTGTACCCAACCGCAAAGGGTTACTTTCTTGTTTACATCTTCAATACGGAGTTCACCGCAAGTATGAGTTCTATACATTATTGACTTTTTTAATGAATTATTCACAAAAGTATTAAATACCCTTGTAGGAACTTAGGAACAAGCAACTAATTTCTGTTCTTTTGTAAGATGAAGGCAAAAAAACTGGTTCATCCAGCTCTTTTTCTGGTTGCAGCGTTCTATGCTGGCAATTTTACGGTGGCAAAAATCATTATGCCTTCTATAATACAGCCGTTTGGTTTTGTTTTAACAAGAGTTGCTGTTGCAGGATTCTTCATTTTACTTTTTCACGCCCTTTTTATAAGAGAAAAAGTGAAAAGCTGGAAAGATTTGGCCCTGCTTTTTGTTTGTAGCTTTTTTGGAGTTACCCTAAACACCATGCTGTTTTTTAAAGGGTTGAGTTTAACAACACCTATTAACGCTTCAGTGATGATGATAACTGCACCAATATTTGTTGTAGTTTTTGCAGGAGTTTACCTTAAGGAACGCGTAAGTGGTAGAAAAATATTCGGAATTTTACTTGGACTAATTGGAGCATTCTTTCTCATTGCCGGAAACAGCTTAACTTTCAGCTCGGATAATACAACAGGTAATTTATTAGTGGCTTTGAATGCAATGTCCTATGCCACCTACTTGGTATTAGTAAAACCACTTTTAACAAAATACAACCCCATAACCATTGTAAAATGGTCCTTCATTTTCGGGTTTATGATGATTTTACCATTTTCGTACAATGAATTTATGGCCGTAGATTGGTTTCATTTAGATCCAACAAGTTGGTGGTCGATTGCTTACGTAATATTTGGTATTACTATTTTTGCTTACTTAGCAAACGCATGGGCATTAACTTATGTAAATTCGTCGGTGGTTGGGGCATATATATTTTTACAACCAGTACTTGCAACAATTATTGCCACCTTAGCGGGAAGCGATACCTTAACTTTAAGGAAGTCTTTATTATCTATTTTGGTAATTTTGGGAGTATATTTAGTGAGTGTTACTAGAGAGCAATTCATTAACATTAAAACCTTTGTTTTAAATAAATTATAACATGATTGAATCAATGACCGGCTTTGGCCTGGCAAAAACCAACTTTAACGACTCACAGATAACAATTGAGATCAAAACGTTAAACAGTAAATTTCTTGACCTTCACACAAAACTTCCTAAAAGTTACAGTGAGAAAGAACTAGAATTAAGAAATTTAGTAAGTCATGAACTAATAAGAGGAAAGGTTTTTCTTGGAATTACAATTGAAAAAGGTGAAAGCTCAAAAGGTAAAAGCAATATCAACTCAAAACTAGTTCAATCGTATTACAACGATCTTAAAACTATTGCCACAGGGCTAGGAGAAGGCACTGAAGGTTTATTAGAAGCCTGCATGTCGCTACCAGATGTTATTACTTCTGATGAAGAATCATTTAACGAGGATGAGTGGAAAGTAGTTCTTGAAGCCGTTGGTGAATGTTTCAAAAAGGTTAAGAACTTTAGACTGGAAGAAGGCAAGAAAATGGAAGATGACTTGCTTAATAGTATGGGTAACATTGGCACTGAGCTTGATTCTGTAAGTAAAAAAGACACTGGTCGAATTAATAAAATAAGCGATCGTATAAAAAACCTTTTAGAAACTCAAGTAGGTAAAGACAAGATTGATGAAAATAGACTAGAGCAAGAATTGGTTTATTACATCGAAAAAATTGATATTAACGAAGAAAAAGTTCGTTTAAAAGGTCACATCGATTACTTCTTGAAGGTTCTTAGAACTGAATCGGCAAACGGTAAAAAATTAGGCTTTATTGGTCAAGAAATAGGACGTGAAATAAACACTATTGGAAGTAAAGCCAATGATATGGAATTACAACAACATGTGGTTGTAATGAAAGACAACCTTGAAAAAATTAAAGAACTAACCCTTAATGTGATTTAGCAATATGTCAGCGCCAAAACTACTTATATTTTCTTCCCCATCAGGTGCTGGAAAAACCACGATTGTAAGGCAATTGCTGGAAAATTTTCCGCAACTGCAATTTTCCATATCTGCGACTACCCGAACTATCCGTAAAGGAGAAGAAGACGGAGTACATTATCATTTTTTAACGGTTGAAGAATTTAAACATAGCATTTCTGATGATGCCTTTATAGAATGGGAAGAGGTTTATGAGGGTCTTTTTTATGGTACTCTTAAGTCTGAATTATCCCGAATTCATTCTTCTGGAAATGTGGCTATTTTTGATATAGATGTAGAAGGTGCTTTAAATATTAAGAATCAATATGGGCCAAATGCATTAACAATATTTATTCAACCTCCATCAATTGAAGCGTTAAAAACAAGACTGGTTAAAAGAGGTACAGATGATACACATAGTTTAGAGACAAGGCTTAACAAGGCTGAATTTGAACTTAGTTACGCTAATAAATTTGATAAGATTGTGGTAAACGATGTGTTGGAAATAGCAATACATGAAGCTACTGATCTTGTTGAAGCATTTTTAAAAGCTTAATGTAGATTATTTCCACTCTAAAGTTTTCAGCATGTGCTGAATATCCTTTGCTACAAAATCTAACACTGGTTGAATTGAATCTATTTGAGGTTTTGCATTAAAGTACAATGCACCTCTTAAAAAATGAGTGGTACTATCAGTAACAAAAAATTGAAGATTGTTAGCTGTATTTCCTTCAATGCTATAAAACATCCCAAACTTGTTCAAAGTTGTATCGTAAATAACCTCTTCTTTAATACCATCAGCCTTAACAACATGCTTGTAAACAAAAGTTCTAGCATCTTCAGTTAACCGCATAAAAACTTCTCTATCGGAAATGTTCTTATAACTAAAATGCAGTTTGGCATCAAATATTGGCATTTCTAGGTTGTACCAGCAAAGTTCAGAGCGTGGATCTGGATCTAAAACCATTGAGCCATAAGTTGGATACTCTAAGGTAAAAGGGCACTCATTTGAAAACTCTGCATATTCAACCGCAGGATACTCAATACGATGATATCCTTTAGGTTTTGGGGTATAGTTATCTGTGCATGAACTTATTATCACAGAGGTAAATAACATGATAGAAGTAATTCTAATTATCATTAACAGACTCTTTGTTATTATTTAAACTTACTTTTACTCGTTTTATTCTCTTTTTGTCAACCGATTCTACAGTAAAGCGATAATCTTCAAGATCAATTTTATCACCTATTTGCGGAATACTCCCAGAAATTTCCAAAATTAACCCTCCTAAAGTATCAGCATCACCTCTTACTCCGTCAAAAGGCAAATCATCAAGACTCATAATTTTATATAAGTCATTAATCAAAATCTTGGCTTCAAAAACAAAGTTGTTTGAATCCAATTTAGAGTATTTAATGTCATCGGCAAGGTCATCGGTTTCATCATTAATTTCACCAACAATTTCTTCTAAAATATCTTCAAGAGTAACTAAACCTGAAGTTCCGCCATATTCATCAATTACAATGGCCATGTGCATTCTTCGCCCTTGAAATTCTTTTAATAGGTCGTCTATTTTTTTGTTTTCCGGAATAAAATATCCTTCACGTACTAATGTTTGCCATTTAAAATCAGATTCATCAACGTGTTTAAGAAGATCTTTGATATATAAAAAGCCCTTTATCGAGTCTAAACTATCTTCAAAAACTGGCATTCTTGAATACCCTTCCTCGTTAATCAATTCAATTAATTCAGAAAACGGTATTTCTATATCAACCGCTGAGATATCTAGTCGCGCAGTCATTATTTGTTTAGAAGAAATCGTTCCAAAATTTACAATGCCTCTTAAAATATCTGTTTCGTCTTCTTCTTTATTATCAGAAGTTAACTCAATGGCATCATTTAACTCATCAACACTCAACTCGTGACCAGTTCTTTTAATTCGTTTATCTATAAAAGTGGTTGACTTTACTAAGACATGGCTAAAATAATAAAGCGAGGTGTTTAGAAACTTAAGTGAAACGGCCATTCTTCTTGAAAATGCCAATGCATGTTGATTTGCATAAACCTTAGGTGTAATTTCTCCTAAAAGAACTAGAATGGTGGTAACCACAATAACTTCAAAAGCAAAGCCTAGGGCAGGATATTCTGTGAAATCAAATAAACTAATGCTTAGATAGGAAAACAGAATAACAATTAGAATATTGATGAAATTATTGGCTATTAAAATAGCTGCGAGCAAATGCTTAGGCTGGTCTAATAACCTTAACACCTCTTCATCCTTTTTATCCTTGCTTTCACTTAGCAGTAGTATTTCATTATCGCCAAGACTAAATATTGCAACCTCAGATGCAGAAACAATTGCACTGAAACATATAGATACAACGATGCCTACTATGATGAAAATCACAGGTAGCAAATCAGGTTGAATAAAAAGATTTGACATGATATCTAATAGCCCACTCGTTTCTATATTGTTCAAAACAAGGGGCGTTATCGATTCAGGGGAACTGTCCAATACAGAAGGTCTATTTTGATTAGGTTACAAAAATACAAAAGCGTTATCAAATTATGATACATTAAACTGTAAATTAAAATGGAAGATCATTATCTCCATCACTTTCAAAGCTTTCTTCTTTTGCCGGAGCCTTACTAGTTGGTGCTGCAGGGCTGCTGCCAGGACTACTAGACGCCTCAGAATTAGCGCTATACTTATTTCCTTGCGTGTCTCCACCTTCACGTGAACCTAGCATAGTAAAATTATCTGCTACTATTTCAGTTATGTATCTTTTAATACCGTCTTTATCGTCGTAACTTCTATTCCTTAGCTTTCCTTCAACATAAATAAGCTTACCTTTTTTAAGGTATTTCTCTGCAACCTGAGCCAATCCACGCCAAACAACAATATTATGCCATTCGGTCTTTTCTTGTTTTTGCCCGGTTTTGTCTTTGTAAGTCTCTGAAGTAGCCATTGTAAAATTTGCTACTGCAGTATCCTCATTTATATATCTCACTTCAGGGTCTTTTCCTAAGTGTCCAACCAATATCACTTTATTTACACTCGACATACTACGTTATGTATTTGATTCTAAAAATTTATCTATTAATCTAGGAACAGGATATTCTGAAAATTCACTTTCATTTACCCACATACCTTTACTGTTTAACAATTGAATATAGTTATTCGTTTTAAGCTTCCAAAAAGTGGCATAAATAATTTGATGGGATAAGATGTGTTTAGTTTTTGACAATTCTTCAAACAGCTCATTTTCTGCTAGTTTCACCCACTCCTTTAGCTCTTTAGTGTTGATAAGTTCTTGGTGAGAAATTTCCTCTTTAGTTTCAATTAAGGGATACTGATACATGTTTTGCCAAATATCCTTTTCTAGCCGTTTTTCAAGAACTTGTTTTGAATCGTTTTCTAGTATTAAAAAATTGAAGTAGCGCTTCCGCGATTTTTGTTTTTTCTGTTTAACTGGTAGCTCTTTTATCTTATTTAATTTTAGTGCTTCGCATTGTTGGCTAAAAGGGCATTGATTACATAATGGGTTTTGAGGCTTACAGATTTGAGAACCAAAATCCATCAATGCCTGATTAAAATCAGATGGTTTTGCTTCATCCATTAGCTCAAGGGCTAACTCAAAGAAATACTTTTTACTCTTTGATGTATTTATTGGAATATCAATATTGAAATACCTTGCAAGAAATCTATAAACGTTCCCATCAACCACTGGAACTTTTTCTTCATAGCAAAAAGAAGCGATTGCCGCAGCGGTATACTCTCCTACTCCCTTTAATTCTAATAAGTCTTTAAAGGTTGAAGGAAACTTCGCATTCAGATTATTAGAAATATGTTTTGCAGTAAAATGCATATTCCTAGCTCTGCTATAATACCCTAAACCTTGCCATAAATTTAAGATTTCCTGCTCTTCAGCTTTGGCAAAGTCTTGAACGGTGGTATATTTTTCTAAAAATTTAAAAAAATATGGTGTTCCTTGCTCTACCCTTGTTTGCTGCAGAATAATTTCAGAAACCCATATTATATACGGGTTTGTTGTATTCCTCCAAGGTAAATCTCTTTTGTTTTCTGAATACCACGATGTAAGAGTATTGTAAAATAGCATCAATATTTCGAATCTTTGTTTAAAGCTAGTAAATAAAGGTTCTACAAATTTCTTAATGCGAGAAAAAACCTTTAGAATTGCACCTCGAAATTAGAAGAATAGCATTTAATTCATTAAACCTATCCACTAATAATTAATATTATGACCAAAGCAGAAGTAGTAGCAAAAATAGCAGCCCAAACGGGTATAGAAAAAGTAAGCGTTCAAGAATCAGTTGAGTCGTTTCTAAAAGTGGTAAGAGACTCCATGGAAGGTGGAGACAATGTTTACCTAAGAGGATTTGGAAGTTTTGTAGTAAAGAAACGCGCAAAGAAAACTGCACGTAATATTTCTAAAAACACAGCAATTATAATTCCAGAACATTTTGTTCCGAGTTTTAAGCCAGCAAAAACCTTTGTAGAAAAAGTTAAAAAAGGAAATAAGGTTTAATACCTTTTTTTCAATAACTTAAGTAAATTGAACAAAAAGCAATACCTATTTATCGGAATTGGTATAGTCATTGTTGGTTCCATTTTTATGATGGACACTTCGATGCTATCAAATAATTCTCAAGTTAATGAAACTGAGACCCGAGAATTAGTATCTTTACAAAGTCAACAACAAATTGCATATCAAATACTTGGTGAAAGAGCAGGGGATGTGCATGAAGACGTTGATTCGTTAGAAAATTTAAGCACTCCAGAATCCCAATTGCGCTTAGCGCTGTATTGGGATTCGTTGTTCTTTTTTAACGTTAGCGCGTTTTATTATGATAAAATCGCCAACGAAAATCCAACTGAAGAAAGTTGGTTAAAGACTGCAAATACATATTTAGCAGCTTTTAGGGGAAGCAAAGACAGTTTATTCAAAAATGAATTTGCATCAAAAGCAATCATTTCTTACAATAAAGCGTTAGATGTTAACCCGAATAATTTAAATGCCCAAGCTGGTATTGGAGTTTGTAAAGTAGAAAATGGAACAAACCCAATGGAAGGTATACAGGCATTACTTGCAGTATTGGAAAAAGATCCGTTACACGAAGAAGCAAACAAAAATTTAGGATTCTTTTCTTTAAGAACTGGACAGTTTGATAAAGCAATAGTCCGATTTGCCAATTTAGTTAAAGGGGCTCCCATAGCAGAAAATTATTTTTATTTAGGCGAGGCACATAGAAATGCAGGCCAAATAGAAGAAGCAAAAAGAGCATTTAAGAAATGTATGGAATTAACTAGCGACCCTTTGTTTAAAGAAGAGCTAGAAGGATATATTAACAATTTAGAAAAAATTTAAAAGCATAAAAATATGCCAAGCGGAAAAAAAAGAAAAAGGCACAAGATGGCTACTCACAAACGTAAAAAGCGTTTGAGAAAAAACAGACATAAGAAAAAATAATTCAAAGCAGGCCTCGACTGGCCTGCATTTTTCGTTTTCTACTTTAATGCTGCTCGCAGCATATCCATTAACCCACAGGCCGGTCGTAATATAGCATTGCATTGGATCCTTATGTCCTATTCATGGGTGTTTTTGACGCTCAATTTTAGTTGCATTAAAGTATAATCATCTTGGAAAAAGAATTAATAATTAGCACCTCTGATGAAGGCGTAGATATAGCCCTGCTGCAGGACAAACGTCTTGTAGAACTTCATAGAGATAAGATAGGAAACGACTTTACTGTTGGAGATGTTTACCTCGGAAAAGTAAAGAAAATAATGCCCGGCCTAAATGCGGCATTTGTGGATGTTGGTTATGAAAAAGACGCCTTCTTACACTACTTAGATTTAGGGCCTCAAGTAAATTCATTAGTAACCCTTACGCACCTTATTCGTAATAAGCGTTTCGATGCTTCGAATATGACAAATTTCCGCAAGGAAATTGACATTGAGAAAACGGGTAAAATCAATGAAGTTCTTACAAAAAACCAATTAATACCTGTTCAAATTGTAAAAGAGCCTATAAGCTCTAAAGGGCCTAGACTTAGTTCTGACCTTAGCATTGCAGGTAGATTTGTTGTAATGGTGCCTTTTAACGACACTGTTAATGTTTCAAAGAAAATTGGTAGCAGTGCAGAACGTAAGCGCTTACAGAACCTTGTAGAGAGCATAAAGCCCCAAAACTTCGGTATCATTATTAGAACTGCTGCAGAAGGTAAAGGAGTAAGTGAACTACATAAAGATATCGTTGACATTAAGTCGCGGTGGGATAAAATGGTAGAGCAGTTAAAAACAGCACTACCTGCAGGTAAAGCACTAGGTGAATTAGATAGAGCTTCTTCTATTGTTAGAGATCTTCTAAACGATGACTTCTCTCAAATTGCAGTAAACGACGATAAAATTTACAAAGACATTAAAGCTTATGTAAGTGATATCGCACCAGCAAAAGAGAAAATTATTCGCAAGTTTGAAGGAAAAGCACCAATTTTTGAACATTTTGGAATTGATAAGCAGATAAAATCATTGTTTGGACGTACTGTAAGTATGGCTAATGGTGCTTATTTGATTATTGAACATACCGAAGCACTTCACGTAATTGATGTGAACAGTGGTAACCGTTCGTTGGTTTCAAAAGATCAAGAAGATACTGCTCTTAAAGTAAACATGGACAGTGCACAAGAAATTGCACGCCAGTTGAAGCTTAGAGATATTGGTGGTATTATAGTTATTGACTTTATTGACATGCGAAAGGCAGAGAACAAGAGAACCTTGTTTAACTACCTTAAAGATGAAATGAAGGAAGATAGAGCGAAGCATACTATTTTACCTCCTACTCGTTTTGGTTTAGTTCAAATTACTAGACAACGTGTGCGACCTGAAATGAACATTACTACTGAGGAAACTTGTCCTGCTTGTAATGGAACTGGAACGGTTAGACCAAGTATTGTTTTAGTTGATGAAATTGAAAGCAATTTAAATTACATCATTCGTGAGCAAAACGAAAAGAACGTAATTATTTACGCTCACCCTTATGTGGAGGCATTCTTGAAAAAAGGAAGTTTGAGCAGACAATGGAAGTGGTATTTAAAATATAAACGTTGGATTGAAATCAAACCTAACAATGCATACCATATGTTAGAATACAGGTTCTTTAGAAGAACTGGAGATGAGATTCAGATATAAAAATAATCTTTAAAACAAAAGCCCTAAATCTTTCCAGATTTAGGGCTTTTGTTTGCCTTTAACATTAGCAAGTATTAGTAGAAAGTTCAACCCAGCTCAATATATTATAGGGTTATTTTACCTGTTTTTGAAATAACCCCAACCAAAGATGCAATTTCGAACGGAGTGAGAAATCATCCTTAAGGTGTGCAAAAATTAATATTTAGGGCGAATTACCAAAAAGCTATACGATGTATAATTAAGGAAGCATAAAGGCAACACCTCGCTTTTATGCTTTAGGTAAAC
>JBLIDK010000059.1:0-11485 GCA_047632595.1 Sphingobacteriales bacterium | reverse complement strand
TACAAAGTAATATCCAGTAAATACCACTAGGGCAAAAAACAATAACACGGCAAATCCGATAAAAAACTTCTTCATTTTATTCGTTTCTAAGAGCTTCAATTGGTTCAATTGATGCTGCTTTTTTCGCCGGAATAAATCCTGCTAAAGCACCACCAATAATTAAAATTACTAATGCCGAAAACACTAATCCCGGATTAATTTCTGGTGCGCCAAATGCGCCTGCATCCAAACTGTTGTTTTTCATATACCACCCAATAAACTCAATTATTGAGGCCCCTACTACTAAGCCTAAATAGCCAGAAATTGTAGTAAGGAAAATAGACTCTTGCAATATTAAGGAAATGATTTTCCATGGGGTAGCCCCCATAGCTTTTCTAACTCCAATTTCTTTTGTTCTTTCTTTAACAACAATCAGCATGATGTTACTGATTCCGATAATTCCAGCCATTAAGGTTCCAATACCAACTATCCATACAAAAATTCGAATTCCTGTGAAAACCCCAGAGATTTGTTCAACGGTTTTTTGAGTATTAAAAGCGCCCACTGCTCGTAAATCTTCTGGGTGTACGCTATGCCTAGACATTAACACGCCTTTTATTTTGTCTTCTATATCTGTTGCTTTGTAATCGTCATGAATCGCAACATTAAACCAACCAACTCTAGTGCCAAAATTAAAAGCTTGTTGAAAAGTGGTAAAAGGAATAAAAATTGCTCTATTATCTCCATCAGCTTGTTCGGCAGTTTGAAAAGATTTGTGCACCCCAACTACTAAAAAATGAACTCCACGAACCTTAATGTATTCGCCAATTGGGTTTTCATCTTCCTTAAATAAAGTTTCCCGAACGGTTTGTCCAATAACAGCAACTTTTCTCTTATCACGTAAATCAGCAAAATTGATAAAACGCCCTTTATAAACGTCCATCTTTTTGATTTCCATAAACTCTGGATAATCACCCGTAATGCTGAATCCACTAGTTACATTCCCTCTACTTACCGCAGCAGTTGCGCCAAAGCCACCACCTAGTTGATTTCTTGGAATTACTATTTTTGCTTCAGGAACTTCATCTTGAAGAGCCAAGACATCATCCATAGTAAAATTTAAACGCCTGCCTGGCTTCAAGCCATCGTAAGGCATCGTTGTTCTGCCTGACCACAAGAAGACGCTGTTTTGATTTAAAGACCCAAACCGGCCTTTAACGCCGTTTTCTAGCCCCTTTCCTGCGCCCATTAATACAATAAGCATAAAAATTCCCCACGAAACACCAAAGACGGTGAGTATTGTTCGAAGTTTGTTCCTTCGAATTGTGCTGAAAATTTCTTGCCATTTATCGTAGTCGAACATTATTCTTCTCTTAAGGCTTCAATTGGCGGAATAAGAACAGCTTTTCTAGCGGGAATAAATCCTGCCAAAACTCCGGCAACAATTAAAATGATTAGTGCAGTTAAGGCTGCTCCACCATTTATTTCAGGAGCACCGAAACCAGTTGCTTCAATTCCAAAGTTTTTCATTGCATAACCTATTCCTTCAACCAAAGCAATGCCAGCTACCATTCCCATAAACCCACTAAAAACGGTAATTAAAACACTTTCTTGAACGATTAGAGAAACAATACTCCCGGGAGTTGCTCCTAAGGCTTTTCGAACACCAATTTCTTTTTTACGCTCCTTCACCACAATTAACATAATATTGGAGACGCCTATTATTCCAGCCACAATAGTCATTATACCAACAAACCAAATAACCAAGTTGATGGCTTTAAAAACGTCCATCACATTTTGAAAACTTTCCAAGTTGTTCCTTACCCGTATTCCACGTGGATCATTGGGGTCTAAATTGTGCATGCTAAACAACAGTTCTTTTGTAGCAGCTTGAATTGCTATACTTTCTTCAGGTGTGGCATCACCAATTGTAAACATTAATTGATTAATACGGTTTCCCCCACTATATGTCATTTGTGCGGTGCTAATTGGAAGGTAAATAATACTGTTTTCTCCAGCCGAACCTTCATCTAAAAACACCCCTACAATTTTATACTGAATACCACCAATGTCTATCCACTTACCTATAGGCTCTTCTTCTTCTTTAAATAATGTTTCAACTACTTCTTCCCCAATTACGGCGACTTTTCGTTTATTCTGAATATCAAATGCATTTAAGTAGCGGCCTTTGGTAATTATTGTGCCTTCAAGATATTGGTGAGCTGGATGACAGCTTCTAATTGTAAAGGATGAATAGTTTTTTCCATAACGGGTTGTGAAGTTTCCACTAATGAAAAAACGCGCCGAAATGTGTTCAACACCGTCAATTTTTTGAAGAACTTGGTCAAAATCATTGTTAGTAAACTGAATATATCGCCCAGGACTTTGACCTTTGTAAGGAAGCATGCTCTGGCCTGGCCAAATCCACATACTGTTTGTTGCGTCATCCTTGAATCGATCCTTAGTTCCGTTTAATAATCCAGAACCGGCACCAATAAGTAGCATTAGCATAAAAATTCCCCAGCTCACACTAAATGCTGTAAGAAAGGTCCGCAATTTGTTTTTGCGGATGGTGCTAAATATTTCTTCCCATTTGTCTAGATCAAACATCTTAGTTTTCTATTAACCCGTCTTTAAGTCGAATTATACGATCTGTTTTTTCTGCAATATCGTTTTCGTGAGTTACGACAATAATAGTTTTGCCCTCGTTGTTTATTTGAGTTAGAAGGTTCATTACGTCGTTTGAAGTCTGTGAATCCAGCGCTCCAGTTGGTTCGTCGGCAAGAATTACTTTAGGATTGGCAATTAATGCTCGAGCAATTGCAACTCGTTGTTTTTGCCCACCACTAAGTTCTGAAGGACTGTGTGCAGCCCAATCGGCTAGACCTACTTTTTCAAGCATCTCAAAGGCCATTTTATTTCTCTTTTTTCTAGGTACTCCCTGGTAATATAAAGGAACAGCTACATTTTCAACAGCGTTTTTGAACCCCAAAAGGTTAAAGCTTTGAAAAACGAAGCCTAAATACTGACTTCTGTAGTTTGCTGCTTTTTTTTCACTTAAGTTTTGAATTAATGAACCACCTAGCGAGTATTCCCCCGAGTCGTATTTATCCAAAATGCCAAGAATATTTAAAAGTGTAGACTTTCCAGAACCGGAAGAGCCCATAATGGAAACAAATTCCCCCTCCTTAATCTCCATATCTATGCCTTTCAACACTTGAAGTTGTCGATTACCTATTGGGTAACTTTTGCGAATGTCTTTAAGTAAAATCAAATCGGATTAATTTAATCTCACAAAGGTATTCTATAATAGGGGCTTAATTAAGACATATCCGTAATATTCTTGATGTAATGCATAATTCAAAGGACATAAAAAAAGCCCATCAGCCTAAGGTTGATGGGCTTCAAAATTATTTAACGGCTTATTAAACAGTCATTATGTCTTTTTCCTTACGGTCAAGGTGATTATCAACTTTAACTATAAACTCATTGGTTAAAACTTGAACCTTTTCTTCGGCATCTTTTACCGCATCTTCTGAAAGGCCATCACTTTTAAGGTCTTTCAAAGTGTCATTAGTTTCTTTACGGATAGCGCGTATTGCGATTTTTCCATTTTCTCCTTCATTCCTTGCTGTCTTAACAAGTTCTATACGTCTTTCGGTAGTTAAAGGTGGAAGGTTAATACGAATATTAGTACCATCGCTTGAAGGGTTGAAACCAAGGTTTGCGTCACCAATAGCTTTTTCAATTACTTCAACCATTGGCTTTTCCCAAGGTTGAACCAATATAGTTTTTCCATCAGGACAATTGATGTTAGCAACTTGAGAAAGGGGAGTTGGAGAGCCATAATAATCCACCATAACACCTTCTAACATTTGCGGCATTGCTTTACCGGCTCTAATTTTACTTAATGAATCCTCGAAAAAAGCAACTGCTTTTAACATTTGTTCTTTTGCGTCGTTCAGACAGTCTCTAACTAATTCTTCCATTTTGAGATTAAATTTTAACTAAGGTTCCCATTTTATCGCCCAATGCGATTTTATTAAAATTACCTGCTTTGTTCATATCGAATACAATAATTGGCAGGTTGTTTTCTTGACACAACGTAAATGCCGTCATATCCATAACGTTTAAACCCTTGTCATATGCATCTGCGAAAGTTATTTCATCATATTTCACCGCGTTTTTATCCTTTTCTGGATCGGCGGAATAAATGCCGTCAACACGAGTACCTTTTAATACAACTTCAGCTTCAATTTCTATAGCACGCAAGGATGCAGCTGTATCTGTAGTAAAATAAGGATTGCCGGTTCCAGCTCCAAAAATAACTACCCTACCTTTTTCTAAATGTCTTACTGCTCTTCTGCGAATGTAAGGCTCACAAATTTGCTCCATTTTAATCGCGCTAAGCAAACGAGTTTTCATGCCTTTTTTTTCCAAAGCGTCTTGTAGGGCCATGCTGTTAATCACTGTGGCCAACATGCCCATATAATCACCTTGAACACGGTCCATTCCGCCGCGTTCAGCATCTAAACCACGGTATATGTTTCCGCCACCTATAACAATTGCTACTTCAACTCCTGATTCAGCAACCTCTTTTATGTCGTCGGCATATTGTTCTAGCCTACTTTGGTCAATTCCGAAATTCTTTTCACCCATTAGGGCTTCGCCACTTAATTTTAAAAGGACTCTTTTATATTGCATTTGCTTGTGCGGATTTGCAACGAAATTACTGTTTTTTGTTTGAAGGAGTAATGTTTTAAAAATTAAAGCAAAAAAAAGCGCCTTGATTACTCAAGACGCTTTCAGTTTTTTTAGGATTACTATCCAATTTCTACTCTTTTAAAAGACACTACGTTTAGGTCTTTATCAACCTCTGCTAGCATTTCCTTAACAGTTTTAGAAGAATCTTTAACAAATTGTTGGTTCAATAAAGTGTTGTCTTTAAAGAATTTATTCAATTTACCAAGAGCGATTTTTTCTATCATTGCTTCAGGCTTACCTTCTGCACGTATAACATCTTTCGCAATTTCTATTTCTCTTTCGATAGTTGCAGAATCAACAGCATCTTTATCTAAAGCTACAGGCTTCATTGCTGCAATTTGCATTGCAACATCTTTTCCAGCAGCTTCGATTGAACCGTTACCGGCCTTGCTCATTGCTACTAAAACGCCTAATTTGTTATTTGCGTGAATGTAAGAAACAACTTTTTCAGCAGATTCTACATGGAAAGAACTCACTTCAATTTTTTCGCCAATTTTACCAATTTGATCGGTAATAGCGTCTTGAACTGTTGTTCCGTTTAAGTCTAATGCTAAAACTTCTTCTGCAGTATTTACATTTCCTTTAATTGCTACATCAGCAATTGAAGATGCGAATTGAATGAACGCATCGTTTTTTGCTACGAAATCAGTCTCACAACTAATACCAATAACAATACCACGAGTTTCATCAGAATTTGTTCTTGCAATAACAACACCTTCGGTAGTTTCTCGGTCTGATCTGCTTGCAGAAACTTTTTGTCCTTTTTTACGCAAAAAGTCAACTGCTGCCTCAAAATCACCGTTAGTTTCGGTTAGGGCTTTTTTGCAGTCCATCATTCCTGCACCAGTTTGCTTTCTAAGCTTATTTACATCAGCTGCTGAAATAGCCATAGTACTAAATTTTTTTGATTAAAAAATAGGGGTAAATTATTTGTCGGTAGTTACTTTAGTAGCTTTTTTGATGCGCTTTTTCTCCGTAGGAGCTGTTGCTGCTGCTTCGTCCGTGTCGCTTTCTTTATCTTCAGCAACTTTCTCTTCTTTACGTTGAGATAAACCTTCTTCAATACCTTTACAAATTGTTCCTAAAAGCAGGTTAATACTTTTTGAAGCATCATCGTTTGCTGGTATTGGGAAATCAATCTTAGTAGGGTCAGAGTTAGTATCTACAATAGCAAAAGTTGGTATATTTAACTTCAATGCTTCAGAAACAGCTAGATGCTCTTTTTTTACATCAATGATAAATATTGCTGCAGGTAAACGGTTAAGCTCTCTAATACCACCGAATAAACGCTCTAATTTTGTTTGCTCTCTTGTAATAGTTAATCTTTCCTTCTTGTTTAAGTTGTCATAAGACCCGTCTTTAGATCCTTTTTCAATCGTAGACATTCTTTTGATCGACTTACGAACAGTAGAAAAGTTAGTTAACATACCACCTAACCAACGCTCAGTTACATAAGGCATGTTAAGGTTTATTGCCATTTCTTGAACCGAAGCTTTCGCTTGTTTCTTAGTAGCAACAAATAACACCTTTTTACCAGATTTAGCAATTTGCTTTAAAGCATCAGTTGCTGTGTCTAATTTGTAAGCGGTTTTGTTTAAGTCAATAACGTGAATCCCGTTACGTTCCATAAAAATATATGGAGCCATCTTTGGGTGCCACTTGCTGGTTAAATGTCCAAAATGACATCCAGCGTCTAATAATTCTTGTTGAGAAACTGACATACTCTGTACTTTCCTTGTTCTAACGTTTACTGAATTGGAATTTCTTCCTTGCTTTTTTCTGACCTGGTTTCTTTCTCTCAACTACTCTTGAGTCTCTTCTAAGAAAACCTTCTTCTTTAAGTGCTGGGCGTTTTTCTGGATCAATATCACATATTGCACGTGAAATTGCCATTCTTACTGCTTCAGCTTGGCCTTTAATACCACCACCTTTTACGTTCACTATTGTGTCGAACTTATCCTCTAATTCAGAGATTTTGAATGGTTGTGTTACTGTGTACTGTAGAATCAAGTTAGGGAAAAAGTCTTTGAATTCTTTTCCATTAATTTTGATAGCTCCGTTACCAGGGTTTAAATAAACTCTAGCTACTGCTTCTTTTCTTCTACCTATCGTATTTATTGATTGCATCTAATACTTATTTAGAATTCTAATTTCTTTGGTTGTTGTGCCTCATGGCTATGTTTTTCACCAGCATAAACATAAAGGTTACGGAATAATTCACGTCCTAATATGTTTTTAGGTAGCATACCTCTTATAGCTTTTTCTACAGCTTCAGTAGGTTTTGCTTCCATAACACGAGAAAAAGAACGTACTCTTTGTCCACCTGGATGACCAGTATGGTGAACATATTCTTTTTGCTGCGCTTTATTACCCGTTAAACGGATTTTTTCGGCATTTATAACGATTACATTATCACCACAATCAACATGGGGTGTGTAATTTGGCTTGCGCTTACCACGAAGAAGCATTGCTACTTCTGATGAAAAACGTCCAAGTACTTGGCTCGATGCATCAACAATCACCCACTCTTTATTCACGGTGTTTTTGTTGGCAGATACTGTTTTATAACTTAATGTGTTCAACTTCAATAATTTTTTGTTGTCCGAATCACCCCGAGACTATATGCTCGAAAAAGGACTGCAAAGATACCACAAATCTTTGAATCAACAAGGTGTGGAAAAGAAAAAATATATAAGTTTAATTTTTATTTGCTAAGAGGGCCCAAATAAAAACCTTTTAAACCATTTATTTTCGTATATTTATAACAGTTAAAATCAAGTATATCAATGGTTAGTGCAATTACAGAAGGTGTTAAAGTATCGGTAACAGCCCTTTATCAACCGGCTTATTCCAATCCAATAAATAGTCATTTTATTTTTTCATATAAGGTGTATATTGAAAATAATAGCGCTCATACGATAAAATTGGTGAGTCGCAAGTGGCATATTTTTGATTCAAATGGCGAACGACGAAATGTAAAAGGAGATGGTGTAGTTGGCCAACAACCAACATTAAATCCAGGCGATGTTCATGAATATGTAAGTGGTTGCGATTTGAAAACAGCCATGGGGAAAATGAAAGGAATTTATACTATGGAAAAGCTTGTGGATAAAACCACTTTTTCGGTAGAAATACCAGAGTTTAATCTTGTTAGCCCTTTAATTGAAAACTAATTTACCTTCTTCCTAAAAAGATACTTACATAGTACAATAACGTAGCTAAGGACCCTAAAGCTGCAACCACATAAGTCATTGCTGCCCAATTTAATGCGTCTTTTGCTTGTACGTGCTCTTTACTCACAGTAACGCTGCTAGATTCTAGCCATGCTAATGCTCTTTTACTGGCGTCAAATTCAACTGGTAAAGTAACAAAAGCAAAAAGCGTTGTAATTGCAAACAGTATTATTCCAATTAATAGTAAAGTTGGGAAAGTGTTAATCAAAAGAATTCCACCTATAATTACGAAAGGCATAAATTTGCTCGAAATACTCAGTGCGGGCACCATAGCCGAACGCACGGCTAAAAATGAATAAGCTTTGGCGTGCTGCACCGCGTGACCACACTCATGGCTAGCAACCGCAGCGGAGGCAATGCTCATACCGGAATACACATCTGGACTAAGGTTAACCGTCTTGTTGGTTGGGTTATAATGATCTGTTAATTGACCACTAACGGAAACCACCTTAACGTCAAAGATTTCATTCTCTTCTAACATCTTAATGGCAATTTCTCGACCAGTTAGGCCACTGCCATTTGGAATTTTAGCATACTTCTTGAATTTAGATTTAAATCTCCATCCAACAAGCATGCTAACTAACATTACGCCAATACCTAAAACATATGCACCGATCATAACTTTATTTGCTAAGTGTTACTAAATATCAAACTTAATCCCTTGTGCCAATGGCAACTCCGGACTATAGTTGATAGTGTTTGTTTGTCTTCTCATATACGCTTTCCACGCATCAGAGCCAGACTCTCTACCACCACCAGTTTCTTTTTCGCCACCAAAAGCACCGCCAATTTCAGCTCCAGAAGTCCCGATGTTTACATTAGCTATACCACAATCTGAACCCCAAGCAGATAAAAATGTTTCGCTTTCCATCATGTTTTTAGTAAAAATAGAGGATGATAAACCTTGTGGTACACTGTTTTGAATTTCTATTGCTTCGTCTAATGTTTTGTACTTCATTAAGTATAAAAGTGGACCAAAAGTTTCGTGTTGTACTATGTCCCAATGATTTTCAACTTCTGCTAAACATGGCTTAACGTAGCAACCACTTTCGTAGCCTGGCCCTTCTAATACTTCACCACCGCAAAGGATCTTACCACCTGCTTCAACTACTTTTTTCTGAGAATTAACAAAGGCATTAACCGAATCTTTATCAATTAATGGACCAACTAAAGTATCATCGTGTAATGGATTCCCAATTTTTAGATGCTTGTAGGCTTCAACTAATGATTCTTTGAATTTGTTGTAGATGCTTTCATGAATGATAAGTCTACGTGTAGAAGTACAACGCTGACCACAAGTACCAACTGAACCAAATACAACACCTGTTAAGCACATTTTTAAATCAGCCTCAGGAGTTATAATAATTGCATTGTTGCCGCCTAACTCTAATAAAGAGCGACCTAAACGCGCTCCAACAGTTTTAGCAACATCTTTTCCCATTGGAATAGAACCCGTAGCTGAAAGTAAAGGCATTCTTGTATCAGCAGCCATTGCTTTTCCAACTTCTCTATCACCAATTACTAAATTGAAAATACCTTCTGGCATTTCATTTTCTTTAAGAACTGTTGAGATTATGTTTTGAACAGCAATAGCTGTCATAGGAGTTTTTTCAGAAGGTTTCCAGATACAAACATCTCCACAAACTGCTGCAAGCATTGCGTTCCACGCCCAAACAGCAACTGGGAAATTGAAAGCACTTATAATTCCTACCGTTCCTAATGGGTGGTATTGGTCGTACATTCTGTGACTTGGGCGCTCACTGTGCATTGTAAACCCGTGAAGCTGGCGAGAAAGACCTACTGCGAAATCACAGATGTCAATCATTTCTTGAACCTCTCCTAAACCTTCTTGGTAAATTTTACCCATTTCGTAAGAAACTAACCAGCCTAGGTTTTCTTTATGAGTTCTTAACGCTTCGCCAATTTGACGCACAATTTCACCTCTTTTTGGTGCAGGAACTGTTTTCCAATGCTTAAAAGCTGGAACACAAGCGTCCATTACAGTTTTGTAATCGTTTACAGAAGCAAAAGTTACGCTACCAATGCTTTTTCCGTCTGCTGGAGAAGTTATTTCTTGTAAATCTCCAGAAGTGCTTATCCATTTTAAACCTGTTGAAGCGCCTTGATTAAATTCCTTAATTCCTAATGCTTGAAGAACACTTTCTTTTTGTCCTAATTTTGTATTTGTACTCATTTTTTAATTCTCTTTATAAAGATGTAAAGTTCTTGTTGGGAAAGCAAAACCGGTGCCGTTTTTCTCAACGATTTCCATTATTGCGTGATTAATCTGTTCTTTTATTAATAAATATTCTTCGTAAGCCGGTGTATTAATAAAACACATAACTAAAATGTTTAGTGAACTGTCTCCAAAATTTTCAAATCTTACAATTGAATCTTCAGTTAGTACAAGCTCGTGATCATCAAGCATTTGCCTAATGTCTGTTGTTATTGATTTTAACTGAGACGTAGTGGTGCTATACATCATGCCGATCTCAAACTTTGCTCTTCTTGAAGTTCTCAATGTCAGATTGTCTAAAGCATCGTCAATCATTAACCGGTTAGGGATAGTGACAAAACTTTTCTCTAAAGTTCTAAGTCGAGTACTTCTAAAGCCTACTTTTTCGACAGTCCCAGTAGTTCCATGAACCGTTACTAAGTCTCCCATTACAAAAGGCTTGTCCATAAAAATGGTAAACGAAGCAATTAAATTTTCAAGCGTTTCTTTAGCAGCTAATGCAATTGCGATACCACCAATACCCAAACCAGCTAGTATACCAGCAACATTTACATGAAAGACTCCACCAAGTACAACCATTAAGGCAATCACAAAAATACAAATCTTAACAAGTTCTTTTACAAAATGTACAATTTGATCATCTGCTTTACTTTCAGTTTTTGCTGCCTTTAATTCAAAAATTAAAGCAAAAAAGTCTGTTGTTCTGAACGACATCCAGGCTATACCAAAAACCAATGATAATTGAAAAAGCTCTCCAATTACCTTTTTAACTGTTAAATTATAATTCTCAGTTGAGTAAAAAATAAAATCTAAAGGATGTTGAAGTTGGTGAATTGCATAATATACAATGATAGCCAGTAGAATAAACTCCACCGGTTTTAATAAAAAGCTTGTGAAACTTTTAGGCGAACCTAGTTTTTGCGCAAAGCGTTTTAGGATTAAGAACAAACCACGACTAATCATCGTGCTTATCCATTTATTAAAGATAATTCCGAAAACTATTAGCCCAAAGAACCACAGGTAACTCTCAATTGAATTACCCCAAAAGGTTCTGGCTAGCATTTCTTGTAATGACATTTTATACTAATTGTTTTAGCGATATTTCAAATGCTTTTTTAGCGATAAATCTTTTGTCGCTATCTACATCACGAACGCGCTGTAAGGCCGCTCTAATTATATTGGAAGTGTCGGTGAAGATTGCTTCATCACTTAGCTCAACATTTTTCTGCATTAAGTAAGCAAATACACGAGCCATGCCACAGTTTGCTATAAA
>JBLIDK010000058.1:0-11643 GCA_047632595.1 Sphingobacteriales bacterium | reverse complement strand
GGCGATGAAATTGATTTATACCCGTTTGAAGATTATTGTAGAACCATCCTCAGCAGTTCCAATGGCTATGATTTTAAAATACCCTAGTAAATTCAAAAACAAAAAAGTTGGACTAATACTTTCAGGAGGTAATGTGGATTTAACTCGTTTTTCTAGTATATTTAAGGCTTAATTGAAATAAGTGAAGTTTAGAAGTAAAAAAAACCTTCTTTTTGGAAGTACAATCTCTACGATGAAATTTACTTTTTACCAAGCTCAAATGTCAAATTTGCTGAGGCTTTAAGACAAAAGAACTCTAAAATTATTACTACTAATGAATAAGATAATCATCTTCATACTAGCTCTTACATTCATATCCTGCACAGCAGAAAAGAAGCAAGGACAATTAATTTCACTAACTCAATTAGAAGAAATAATTGCACAAGATAAAGAGGAGGTTTTAATCATCAACTTTTGGGCAACATGGTGCAAACCTTGTATCGCAGAAATGCCAGAATTCGAAAAAATCAATAATGATTACGACAAAGTGCGTGTGTTATTTGTAAGTATTGATTTTCCTGAAGAAGTTGAAAGCAGAGTTTTACCTTTTTTAGAGAAAAAACAGTTAAAGTCGGAAGTGGTAATTTTAGATGAAAGCGACCAGAACTTATTCATCAATACCATAGAAGACTCATGGAGTGGAGCTATTCCTGCCTCATTAATTTTACAAAATAAAAAGAAATTTCGAACGTTCCACGAAGGACAATTAACGTACGAAGAATTAGAATCAATTATTAAACCAATACTATAATGAAAAAATCAATTTTTACACTAAGTGCAATTTTTCTATTTATTACTGCAGCAGTTGCTGGTGGGTATGAAGTAGGGAGCAAGGTTAAATCATTCACGTTAAAAAACATTGACGGGGAAATGGTGAATTTCGACAGTTATCCAGATGCTAAAGGATTTATTGTTGTTTTTACTTGTAACGAATGTCCGTATGCAGTTGCATATGAAGACAGGGTGAATGAGTTGAACAAAAAATATGCAGATTTAGGTTATCCTGTAATTGCAATAAACCCTAATGATGCTGAAAAAGTTCCTGGAGATTCTTACGAAATGATGAAAGTGAGAGCAAAGGAAAAAGGAATCACTTACGCTTATGTTCATGATGAAAATCAAGATATTGCAAAGCAATTTGGAGCAACTAGAACTCCGCATGTTTATGTAGTTGAAAGAAAAGCAAAAGACATGGTTGTACAATACATTGGCGCAATTGACAACAATACGAGAGATGCAGAAGCTGCAGATGAAAAGTATGTTGAATCTGCTGTTGATGCCTTAATTGGTGGATCAGAAGTGCCAACCAAAAGTACAAAAGCAATTGGCTGTACCATTAAATGGGCTAGTTAGTAAATACTAAAATTTTAGATTTTAACCCCCAATAATTTGCCTAAGGCAAATTATTGGGGGTTTTGTTTTTTAGGTGGTTTTTGCCAAGAAAGTAAGAGATAGAGACACGGATGGAACCATCCCCTCAGATTTAGTTAAAGGAATAAGATTAACTCCAAATGGAAAATACCCTTGTAATTTACTGTGAGGTCTATAAAAAGGGCGATCAACCTAAGGACCAATTATAATAGTGCCAATTTTGACGTAATAGATTGATTGACTTAGTTAAAGTCTAAATCATAAATATTATGGATAAACGTAGTAGCAACATCCTCAAAAAGTTAATTTATTCTAAATAGGAATAATGGCTAATCATTCTAATCAATAAATCTTCAATTTTATATGATTTGACTTTAACTTTTCAGTAAAGACATCATATTAATGTATATTAGAGGTCTAATTATTTAAACATGAGATACCTCGTATTATTACTTTTATTAGCCTCCACTTCTACTTTTGCCCAAATATCATTAACTCAAAAAATAAATGTATTTGAAAAAGGAGTGAATTTTGAAGTAACTGAGCTTTCTAACTATTTCGGTTTAACTGAGCCAAACGGTCTAGAAATATCTAAAGTTGAAACAGATAAACTGGGTTGGACACATTCAACCTACCAGCAATATTATTCGGGATTTATGGTTGAAGGAGTTCAATACAAACTGCACCAAAAAGATGGGGTAGCAAAAGGTATGGGCGCTTTAATTAATCTAGAAATGAACTTTGCCAAACTTATTGAACAAGAAGTGGCTTTAGCATTTCTTGGGCTAGATCCATTAAATCAGAAAGTAATAAACTCAACATTGCTTGTCGCACCAATTAATGGTTTTATAAAGAATGATGGCTTCCGCCCAATGTGGAAATTTGCTGTTGATACCAAAAACCCATATAATTCTGAAATGATTTATTTGGATGCGGAAACGGGTCAGGTTCAATGGGTACGAACAAATATTCACACTTCTGAAGGAGACACGGCAGTAACTAGATATAGTGGCAAGAAATTAATAATAACCGACAGTATTAGTCCGGGGTTATTTGTTCTACACGATACTACTAAGGGCATTTTTACATATGACATGAATGAGGGTTCTGATCAAAACGATGCTGTAGACTTTTCTGATAATGATAATTATTGGGATAATTTCAACCCACAACAAGACGAAGTTGCCACGGACGTTCATTGGGGCTCGGCGAAAACTTTAGAATATTTTAGTGAAAAATTAGGGCGAGAAAGTTATGACGGAAACGGTGCTGCATTAAATTCATTTGTTCACGTTGAATCTAATTATAACAATGCATTTTGGAATGGGTATTCATTAAACTATGGTGATGGCGACGGAAACTTTTTCTCTCCACTTACTAGTTTAGATGTGGTTGCTCATGAGTTTGGACATGGAGTAACTCAATATACAGCAGGCCTTGTATATGCTAGAGAATATGGCGCATTAAATGAATCATTCAGTGATATATTTGGGCAAGCAATTGAATTTGAGTACAAAACCGGAAATTGGGCAATTGGAGAAGAAATAACTCCAGGTAATGGCAATACTGGCCTACGAAACATGAGTAACCCAAACCTTAAAGGTGATCCAGATACCTATGGAGGAACCAATTGGAAAAACGCACAGGAAAGTTGTACTCCCGAAGGAGGTAATGATAACTGTGGTGTACATTCAAATAGTGGAGTGCAAAATTTTTGGTATTATTTGTTAGTAGAAGGTGGCACAGGCACAAATGACATTGCAGACAGCTATAATGTAACTGGAATTGGATTAGATAAGGCAACGAAAATAGCCTATAGAAATCTTTCAGAGTATTTAGGTCCTTATTCCGTATATGCAGATGCAAGAGAAGGTTCAATTCAATCTGCGATAGATTTATATGGAGAATGCAGTGAAGAAGTGATGCAATGTATTAATGCTTGGTATGCGGTTGGCGTTGGAGACAATCTTCCACCTGAATTCGATTTGGTTGATTTTTCTGCAAATGTTGAATTTTCTTGTGAATACAACAATGATATTGAGTTTTCGACACATGGTAGTGGAATAGATTCTGCATTTTGGAGTTTTGGAGAGGGTACAACCTCCAAAGAATTAGTAGGAAAACATTCATATACTGAGAAAGGGGTATATTCTGTAACCGTAATTGCTAAAGGATGTAATGGAGAACTGGATACAGTAATGAAAGAAGATTACATGCTTGTGAACCCTGACAGCTCCAAGTGTGATACGGCACAAATGTTGTCTGATGCGTCCTTAACTACAAAAAGATGTTCAGGAAAATTATTTGATCAAGGAGGACCATTTGGCAATTATTTTAATGATGACGAAAGTGAATTCACCATTTTCATTGAACATGCGGATAGTATTGTACTTGATTTTTTAAGCTTTGATTATGAAAAGGATTATGATTCATTGTTTATTTATGATGGACAAACAAGCTCAGCTCCATTAATAGCGGGCTTAACCGGAAATAATTTAGCAACAACTCATTTTGTGTCAAGTGGAGGTGCTATCACCTTTGTTCAAAAGTCTGATCAAAATTTAAATAAAGGTGGATTCGAACTTGATTGGCAATGCCATATTAGTCCGCCATTAAATGATTTTACTTGGGAAGTTATTGATACTTGCCGACAAGAAATCGTTTTGACTTACCCAAGTACAAAGTTTGATAGTGTTAAGTGGTTTTTAAATAGTGTAAAGATTTCAAATGAAGAAACAACATCCATTGTGATTGGGCAAAATATACTTATAGTTGTTGATTTACAAGTCTTTTTAGGTGCCGAAATGCTAACTATATCAAAGGAAATTGATGTGGCCGAAATTAATGATGTAACTTTTATATTGCCAAAGAATGTTTTGGTGAATAAAATTTATACTTTATCTGATACTAACAATAACACCATTAGCTGGGAGTGGTTTGTAAATGGATCATCAGTTGCAAATACTTCAACTTATGACTATTTTTCAAGTGACACTGGAAATGTTGAAATTAAATTAGTAACTGATAATAAATATGGATGCTCTTTTGAATCGACTAAGTCGGCTAAACTTGTTAAAGAATTACCAATTGGAATTGCGGGGAAAAATGTAGAATTATCATTATTTCCAAACCCTGTGTACGATGGTATTTTAAACTTAAAAGGCTTAGAACAATTATCGGGAGACATTACTATTCAGGTGTTTACTTTGGAAGGAAAACAAGTGTTTCAAACAAATGCGAACAATTCTTCACACACAATTAACATAAGTTCACTTAAATCGGGAGTGTATCTGGTTAGAGTAACTTCCAATACCTATATGATTAATGAGAAAATCAGCATTACACACTAAGCTTTTTATTGCCTTAATCATTCCTTTACTAGTTTTGATTGGATGCACTTCTGGACCTCCTAAATTTAAAATTGGAGAAACTTGGCGCTCGGTTTTAACAAACGAAGCAGATCAACAACTGCCCTTTAACTTTGATGTTGTGGATGGTGGAAATGGTAAAGTTGCCTTATTAATAAGGAATGCCGAGGAAAAAATTGTGGTTGATGAAGTAACATTCATTGAGGACTCTGTGTTCATTAAACTACCAGTTTTTGATACCGAATTTAAAGGAAAATTAACGCAAAGTGGCGAAATAGAAGGAGAGTGGATTAAGCATTATGCTAAAACTACTCGTTCCATGCCTTGGAAAGCTTGGAGAAACATACAATGGAGATTTTCAAAAACTCCTGATAAACCAACCGCAAATATTTCGGGCAAATGGGACATCACTTTTATTTATGATGGGAAAGACACGACTAAAGCTATTGGTGAGTTCACACAAAATGGTGCCAAGCTTAAAGGCACAATTTTAACTGCCACTGGTGACTTTCGATACCTTGATGGGGAAGTGAATGGCTCAAAAGTATCTCTTAGCACATTCGATGGTTCTCATGCTTTTATTTTTCAAGCAGATATTACTGAAAATGGAGAATTAGCGAATGGGAATTTTTATTCTGGAACTAGCTATTTAGAAAACTGGTCTGCAGTTAAGGATGATAGCGTGTCCTTACCGAATGCCTATGACTTAACCTATATTAAAGAAGGCTTTGACAGTGTTTTCTTCACTTTTCCAAATCTGGATAATCAACTAGTATCATTAAGTGATGAAAAATATAAAGACAAAGTAGTTTTAATTCAAATAATGGGTAGTTGGTGTCCGAATTGTATGGATGAAACTTCTTTTTATTCTGATTATTTCAAAAATCATAAAGAAGAAGGTCTTGAAATTATTGCATTGGCTTACGAGCGAAGTGAAAATTTTGAAAAAGAAAAGAAAAACTTAGAACGACTTATTAAGCGTTTCGGAGTGGAATACGATGTGTTATTGGCAGGACTTGCTGATAAGAAAAAGGCAAATGAAACTTTGCCCATGTTAAATCATGTATTAAGTTTTCCAACTACTATTTACATCGATAAAAAAGGTAAAGTTAGAAGAATTCACACCGGTTTTTCAGGACCAGGAACGGGGCATCACTACGATGCATTTGTGGATGAATTTGAACAATTCATGCAGACTTTACTAAACGAATAAGTTTAAGATGAGCGACCAAAAGGCATTACGAAGAATTATTCACATTGACATGGATGCCTTTTATGCCTCGGTAGAGCAGCGAGATAATTCTAAGTATAGAGGAGTTCCGATTGCCGTTGGTGGCGACCCATCAAAGCGTGGAGTAATAGCTGCAAGTAGTTACGAGGCTCGTTCTTATGGCGTGAAATCAGCAATGTCCTCTAATAAAGCAAAGCAGCTTTGTCCAGATTTAATTATAGTTCCTCCACGATTTGATGCCTACAAAGCAGTTTCAAAATCCATGCACGAAATTTTTTCGAATTACACCACTAAAATTGAACCTTTATCGTTAGATGAAGCCTATTTGGATGTTACCGAATCGTGTTTTGATATTTACATTGCTGCTGAAGTTGCAAAAGAAATTAGAGATACTATTTTTCAAAATACTGGTCTACGATCTTCAGCAGGAATAAGCATTAACAAGTTTTTAGCAAAAGTTGCTTCCGATGTCAATAAGCCGAATGGTCAAAAAGTAATTGCCCCAAAGGAAATAAATTCATTTCTTAGCACTTTGCCTCTAACTCGCTTTCATGGAATTGGCGTTAAAACTTTAGCCAAAATGAATAGCTGTGGTATTAATACTTCAAACGACTTAAAAGAAAGGTCTAGGGAGGAGCTGATGGAGCGTTTTGGCAAAGCAGGCTTATATTACTTTAATATTAGTCGTGGAATTGATGAGCGTGAAGTAAAACCCGATAGAGAGCGAAAATCAATCGGTTCAGAACAGACCTTTGAACAAGACCTTCATAATTTGTCTCAAATGATAAATGAATTGGAAAAAGTTGGGGCAGAAGTTTTAAATAGAATGCATTCAAATTCAATTTACGGACAAACCTTAACCCTAAAAGTAAAGTACCACGATTTTAACCAAGTAACTCGTTCAAAAACTTTGAGCACCTTGTTTACTGAAAAGGAAATCATAAATAAAGTGGCAAAAGAATTGCTTTTTCAAACAGATGTTTCAGAAAAACCAGTAAGGCTACTTGGACTAAGTGTTTCAAATCTTAAAACACATCATTTGCAGCTTAAATTGAAGTTTTAAACCATTTAACGTAAAAAGTTAAATTAAAGCATTAAATAACAGCTATTTGTACAGTTAAATAAATTTTAGTATTTTTGATTATACAATCCTTGAAGTCTATGAAAATTACAATTTTACTTTGTTCTTTCTGTATTTTATTTTTCAACGTCTCATTTGCTTTTGCGCAAGTTTCTACAAATTCTGCCGGTGGCACAGCAATGGGCTCTCAAGGAACTGCACATTCTACACTTGGGCAAGTGTTTTATGGTGAGTTAACTGGTTCTAATGGTTCTGTCAATATAGGAGTTCAACAACCCTTTGAGGTGCTAACGTCGATTGATAATATGTTCAATGCAAAATTATCGGTTTCCACCTATCCTAATCCAGTTAAAGATGTTTTAATATTAGATATCGAAAACTTTAAAAATGAGACTTACACCTCAAGACTTACAGATTTAAATGGTCGGGAAATTCAGCAACTATCGGTAGACAAGAAAACTACTCAATTTGATTTTTCCCATTTAGCTAAAGGTACATACGTATTGAGCCTAATAGACAATAATCAAAACAGGAACACCTATAAAATCATTAAAAATTAATTAATCCAAGAACTATGAAAATTATTTCGTCATTTATTTTAACAATTATTATTTCAGTAACTGTATTTTCCCAAAGCCCTGATGCTTTTAGTTATCAGTTGGTTGTAAGAGACAATGATGGTCATTTAGTAAAAAATTCAAGCATAGGAATGCGAATCAGCATTTTAAAAAACTCGAATTCTGGAACTCCTGTTTATGTTGAAACACATTCACCTACTACAAATGATAATGGTTTAGTTACAATTGAAGTTGGACAAGGAAGCCCAGAATTCAGTAACTTTTCTAGTATAAATTGGGGGGAAAACGAATATTTTGTAAAAACTGAAATTGACATCAATGGTGGTAGTAATTATTCTATTATTGGAAGCTATCAATTGCTAAGTGTACCTTATGCATTACACGCTAGATCAGCCTCTTTTATTTCTAACTCAGGCTCGCCAAACCTAGCGGTTTTTCCACAATCCTCTTATAGAGATGATGTAGTTCAAGTGTCATTTGCGGGAAGTCTAGGTGTTAATTTCACCCAAGCTACCAATACTGTAGCATTACGCTTTAATCAGGCATCCCCAATTTATCCATTCGATAGAGCATTTTTAAACAGTCAAAAAATGGATGCTACTTTTTTCATTCCTAATAATGTTCTGCCTGGATTATATGATGTTGTAGTAAACCCACAAAGTGGTGCGCCATTAATTATTTCTGATGCCTTTTTAATTAAATAATTGGCGAAATCGGAATAGTCTGAAAAAATTATTTTCATATCTTAAAAAAAGAAAAGAAACAACTGCCTTTACGTTGTTTCTTTTTTTTGTTGTAGCAATTCTACAAACATCATTCCCCTTATTGTTAGACGCTACTTTTAGCACAAGGCTTGCCCTGCTTTCCTTAACTATTTTTGTGTATTCCGTTTATTTATTAATTGAGGAAAAGGGAATTAGAATTAAAATTAGCTTAGCTCATTTTTTGTTATTAAGCTTTGTAATTTTAATTGGTATTTCAGCATTCTGGGCTACTTCTATTTCCTTAGCATTTTCAGAGTTATTTAGGGCAATTTTATTCATAAGTATATTATTTATTGCTTGTTATAACTTGCAAAAAGACAAATTCAATACTCAAGTTATTTTAATCAAAGCCATCGAGCTTTGTTTTCTTTTTTCATTTATTACATTTTTGTATCAATGTGCCCAAATATCAAATTACTCTTATGAAAGTATTGTTCAAGTTTCAGGTATAAGTGGTCATAAAAATCTTTACTCAAGTCTCACTTTTTTAACAGCAATTGCCTCTTTTATAGGAGTAAAAGTGTTTAAAGGCCGTTGGAGAAGTATTTCATTGATACTATTCATTCTACAACTTTTGGTGATTGGGTTTTTACGCAGCAGAGGAGTGATTGTTGGCATGGTAGTTTTTAGTTTATGTTACCTCATTTTACTTGGCTGCAAGAACCTAAAGGTTTCTAAAAGAGGTGTAAAATTAATAGGTGTATTTTTTGTTTTAGTCTTATCATTATTTTTTTTCAAAGTGTTTCCAACAATTATATCCAACACAATTCTTGGAGAGACTAAAAACTTTGAAATTGAAAAAATTAGTGATTTTGGAACCTTAAATGAAAGGGTATTAGTTTGGGATAAGACGTATAAACTTATATATGAGAAGCCTGTTTTGGGAGTAGGTGCAGGAAATTGGAAACTTCATTACACCAAACTTGGAGTTCCAGATATTTACAAAGTCACAGACCTTAATGTGATTTTTCAAAGCCCTCATAACGAATATCTTAAAGTGCTTTCTGAACTGGGGATTTTAGGGTTTGCAATTTTTTTAAGTTTTATTGTTTTTGTATTATTAAGACTTTTATTTTGTTTGAATGAAAGCCCTTTGGCTCCTATTCTTTTTTGTGGATTTATGGGCTTTGGTACAATTTGCTTCTTTTCTTTTCCAATGGGAAGAGTAGAACATCTTACAATTCTTGCTCTTTTATTTGCACTTGCACTTTCATTTTCAAAGAAAGATGCTCGTCAAATTAAAATTAGGTCAAAATCAATTTTCGCTCTTATTGCAATGTTATTTCTGGTTATAACAGTTGCAAGTTTGTTTAAAGTTAAATCAGAGCTTTATCTTACATTAATGAGAAAGGCATATTATCAAGGTAATCAATTAGAAGTTATTCGTTATGCCGATGTTTCAGAAAATATATTTACCGAAACAGATGAATTTGGAGTTCCTATTAGTTGGTACAGGGCAAATGCTAATGTGAGTTCGGGTAATTTGTCAAAAGCCGATATAGATTTTAAAAAGGCATTAAAAATAAGCCCTTATAACTATCACGTTCTAAACGATCTTGGCAGCTCCTGCTTTCTAAACGGAGAAATAGATAAAGCGGAAATTTTATATCGAAAAGCCATAGAAATAAATTATAGATATGACGAGCCAAAGTTCAACCTTATTGTACTTTTAATAAGTCAAAATAGATACATTGAGGCATTAAAAATGGAAGATAAATTGGACAAAGCCTCTGATAGACGAAAAGAATTAATTAAGCAAATTGATAAGGGTTTAACCAAATTTCAAATTAAGTAATTCTATCAGTTTTAACTTGTATAATGAACTTATTCAAAGTTATTTTATTACAAATCAGCCAAAACGGTCTCTAGCCCACTCACCTTATCACCTATTTTTACATTGATTTTAGTGCCAATTGGTAGGTAAACATCTACTCGAGAGCCAAATTTTATAAAGCCAAGCTCATTGCCTTGTGCAACATTTTGGTCTTTCTCAACATACCACCTAATTCTACGCGCCAAAGCTCCTGCAACTTGGCGGACTAATACTCTAGCTCCACTTTTGTGCTTGTAAACAGTAGTAGTTCGCTCATTCATTGTGCTTGATTTTGGATGCCAAGCAACTAAATATTTTCCTGGGTGGTACTTAAAGTATTCTATAATCCCGCTAAGGGCATGCCACTGAATGTGAACATTTAAAGGGCTCATAAAAATACTTATCTGAATCACTTTTTCTTTTAGAAATTCTGGTTCATCTACTTCTTCAATGATCACCACCTTTCCGTCGCAAGGGGATATCACATTATTTTCACCTCTTGAAATTTTTCTAGTTGGACTTCTAAAAAACCAAACTAATAGACAAAACACCACAATGGTAAAAATAGCTACGCCCATTTTAACACCCATTACTTGTGGAAACCATGCCCAACCAATGCAATTGAAAACTAAGGCCAAAATTAAGGCAATCATTATAGGCACGTGGCCTTCTCTGTGTATAGTCATATTACGAGAATAAGTATAAATAGATAAAAATAAATGGGCTTGCGCCGATAACTGAATCAAAACGGTCTAAAAAACCACCATGACCGGGTAATAAATTTCCTGAGTCTTTAGCACCAACATGTCGCTTAAAGAACGATTCGCTTAAATCGCCAATATTTCCAAATACAACTGAAATAGCTGCTACTGTAGCCCATTCTGTAGCATTTAAGTAGCCACTTAAACGGCCACTTACAAAGTAGGCAAATATTAAGGTAAACACCAAGCCACCTAATGTGCCTTCAATGGTTTTTCCTGGAGATATTCGCTCCATTAACTTGCGTCTTCCAATTAATCGACCAGTCAAATAAGCCATGGTGTCGTTTACCCAAAAGAAACAAATTATTCCGAATACTAAGGCTCCGTTATATATCGGTTCTTTAAATCCAATCAATGTAATTAATGATATTGGAAGCGCAATAAAAACTAAAGAGGCTGAGGTGCTTGCTAAGGCAGGAATAGGGTTTTTTGTTCTTTTATCAAATAAAGCTGCTAAAAGTGGTGCAAAAACTAGTAGTATGGTTCCAGCTAAATAGTTCATGTTCTCAGTTAGCACTGCCATCATGAAAAAGGTGTAAAACAAAGCCCCTGAAACTAATCCGATAAGGCGGTAGTGAGCAATGCCTTTGTTTTTAAGTAAAGTGAAATATTCACTAAGGCAAAGAATATTAATAAG
>JBLIDK010000057.1:0-11672 GCA_047632595.1 Sphingobacteriales bacterium | reverse complement strand
ACCTTTTAAATTGCTTTTTTGCATTCTTTTTTACTCCACAAAATATAGCGATTTCCTCTGCGTCTTTTACAAAGCTGCCTTCAACGACAAAGAAATTTTGCTCGTAGTTAATTTGCTGTGAATCAATAGGATTATTTGAGCTTTTTGTAAGCGAAAGGTAATGAATTGCTTCTAAAATATTTGTCTTTCCCGCACCATTTTTACCAGTAATGCAGTTTACTTTTTCAGAAAATTCCAGCTCCGCTTGGCCATGGTTTCTGAAGTTAATAATTGACAGATTTTTGAGATACATTTTCAATTTGCTAAGATATTGCATTTAAAAGCAATTGAAAGTATATAGTAAAAATGTATTTTTGCATTTCAATTAGATTAAAAGATGAGTAAAAAGAACATTGAGCAAGATGTTGTTACAGAACAACTAGGCAAAGCAGAGCAGTTTGTAGAGAATAACAAACAAAAAATTGGAATGGTATTGGGTGGCCTAGCGGTTATTGCAGTTGCTGTTTTTGGTTTTAATAAATATGTGTTACAGCCAAAACAAGATGAAGCGCAAGCACAAATGTTTGTTGCCGTCTCTTATTTTGAAAAAGATTCACTGAACAAAGCAATTAACGGCGATGGTACTTACCCAGGTTTAGTAGAAATTATTGAAGAATATGGCAGTACTACAGCAGGAAATCTTGCACACTACTATTTAGGAATGGCTTATTTAAAAACTGGAGAGTTTGATTTAGCCATTGAGAATTTAAAAGATTTTGATAGTGATGATGAAATAGTTTCATCTTTAGCTTTAGGTGGTATTGGCGATGCTTATTCAGAATTGAACGACATTAAAGCAGCAGCTGAATATTATTCAAAGGTTTATGCTAATTCTAAAAATAAATTCACTGCGCCAATCTATTTATTAAGATTAGGTCTAGCGCAAGAAGAATTAGGAAACTATTCAAAAGCAATTGACACTTATAAAATTCTGCAAAAGGAGTTTAATGAAAGTGCAGAGTCAAGAAACGTTGCTGCATTAATCGCACGCGCACAAGCAAAAAGCCAAAATGGCTAGTACTCTCAAAAATTTAAGTGATTTTTCGCATATGGACATCCCCTCGGCAGAAGGTATGGCTATTGCATTGGTAGTTTCTGAATGGAATTCAGAAATTACACACAGCTTAGCTGAAGGTGCATATAACGAACTTATTGAAAGAGGTGCCGATAAATCTGCTATCTCCGTCCATTATGTGCCTGGAACTTTAGAACTACCCCAAGCCGCAAATATTATATTAAATAAAAATGCTGTTGACGGAGTAATTTGTATTGGTTGTGTAATACAAGGCGAAACCAAACATTTTGATTTTATATGCGATGCAACTGCCCAGGGTATAACTAATTGTAGCTTAAAGCACAATGTTCCTGTTGCATTTGGCGTTCTGACTACCAATAACCTAGAGCAGGCTCAAGCACGATCTGGAGGCATTCATGGCAACAAAGGAGAGGAAGCTTCTGTAACAATTATTAAGATGATTGCATTAAACAAGAGTCTAAACCTATAATTTTTTAGTAAATTCACAATTAATATGAATCGAAACGTAATATTTATTTTAGCAGCATCATTTTTAGTAGCGATGTTTATGAGTTCTTGTGCATCACAAGGCCCTTCATGTCCTGCATATGGTGGTGGTGGTTCAATTAAGAAAAGCAATTTTTCAGCCAAATCAATCGACAAAAGAAGATCTGGAAACGGAAGCAGATTATACTAACATGAAATCAAAATCTTTTATCACAATTCTAATTACTTCAGTATTCATTCTTGGAATATTAAGTTCTTGCGCTGGTAAAAGAGAATCTTGCCCTAGTTTAGGGAAACTTTCTTCTACTCCCGTTGTTACGTTAGTAGTATGAATTGGAAAATCTTAAATAATATTTCGCAGCTTCAAGAAATAGTTGAAGAGTCGAACAAAAAACCTGTTTTGATCTTTAAACACAGCACTCGTTGCTCTGTTAGTATGATGGCCAAACGAAGCTTTCAATCAGATTATACAGAGTCGTTAAATTTTACCCCTTATTATCTCGATTTAATTTCATTTAGAGACATCTCGAATAAAATTGCAGATGATTTTGGTGTTTTTCACCAATCTCCTCAGGTTTTATTAATTGAAAACGGTAAATGTATCTACAATGCATCTCATGGTGAGATTTCAATTGACAGCATTCCTACTTCAGTTAATAGTTAAACTTCACATCAACTTTAATATCAGGGTGAATGCTCTTGAAAACTGGGCAGTTTAAGGCTGCATTTTCAATGTGTTTTTTGTCTTTATCGGAGTAAAAATTCTTTTCAAAATCAAGCACAACAAAAATTTCGGTGATTCTTCTTGGATTTTCACCCATTACTTTTTGAGTAAGTGCTTCACATTTTGTAAATTTAATGCCCGCTGCCTTGCACTTTATGGCCATTATGGTAACCATGCATTGGGTTAATGAGGTTGCAAGTAAATCTGTTGGTGAAAAATAAATTCCTTCACCTTGGTTGTCTTTTGGTGCATCAGAAAGCATTTTTGAAGTAGATTCTAGATGAATGCTCTCAGTTCTTAAGTCACCCAAATAGGTGGTTTTGTATTTATTCATAGAATTTTAAAAACATTTTTGTTACTCTTGTAGTTAGCAATGTAGTTGATTTTTTAAAAACAATGTCCGTAAAAAAAGTAATTTCATCCGTAATAATTCTTCTAGCGTTTCTTCAAACGTATGGGCAGGGTTATATTCCTGATGATACAAGAACTTTATTTATCAAGGAATTTAGTGGCGGTGGCTTTATTCACAACAACGGGTGGGGCCTAATAGCGCGTTACACCAAATACTCTATTAAGGACGTCAAGGTTAACTATGAATTTAATTTCGCTCGTTTAAAGCACCCAAGAGAAGTTAAAATAGTAAACCCAATTGTACAAAATGCAAAGTCTTACGTTTTTGCGAGGTTAAATACTTTTTACGTTGTTAGGATTGGCGTTGGGTCCGACAAATTACTCTTTGACAAATCATTTAAAGATGGTGTTGAAGTAAGAGGGAACTTTTTAGTTGGTCATACCGCAGGACTAGCTAAACCAAATTATATACAATATTGGGCGCCAGATAAAAACCCTTTATTTGATCAACCTGATGTTGTAAAGTACAACCCAGGAATACATAATCCTTTTGATATTTTAGGTTCGGCAGGCTTTAGCAATGGGCTAAATGAAACTACTTACCACCCAGGAGTATTTGTCAAAGCAGGTTTGCATTTTGACTGGAGTAAGTCTGATGAACGTATAAAAGCACTTGAAGTTGGAACAACAATGGATTTATTTGCTGATAAAGTTCCAATAATGGCTGACGAAATTTGTAACAACGCTGGAAATTGCATTTCCACTAATGCGAACAAACAATTATTTTTAACCTTTTATGCCAACATTTTGCTTGGAAAAAAATGGTAGTTTTGTATTAAATTAAAAAGAGTAGAAATTGAGCGTAGAAATAAAAGAAAAGAAACCAAAATGGCTTAAGGTAAAATTACCAACAGGTAAGGAGTATCGTGACGTTAGGGGTTTAGTAGACAAACATAAATTACATACTATTTGTGAGAGTGGTAACTGTCCAAATATGGGGGAATGCTGGGGTGCCGGTACTGCCACTTTTATGATACTAGGAAATATCTGCACTCGCTCATGTTCCTTTTGCGCAGTAGCAACTGGTAAACCTATAGGAGTTGATTACAATGAACCTATGCGTGTAGCCGAGTCTGTAAAGCTGATGAGTGTAAAGCATTGCGTAATCACTTCCGTAGATAGAGATGACTTAGTGGATGGTGGAAGTATTATTTGGGCTGAAACCGTGAATGCCGTTAGAAAACATTCTCCGGAAACTACTTTAGAGACTTTAATACCTGATTTTAAAGGCGACAGAAAGAATTTACAGCGTTTAATTGATGTTAAACCAGAGATTATTTCTCACAATATAGAAACCGTACGTAGCTTAACTAAAGAGATTAGAATTCAAGCGAAATATGATCGAAGTTTAGAGGTTATAAAGCACATAAGCGCCGCTGGAATTAGAAGTAAGTCGGGCATAATGCTTGGTTTAGGAGAAAAAAAAGAAGAAGTTTTAGAATCTATGCATGATTTGCTGGAAGTTGGATGTCAAGTGCTTACATTAGGTCAGTATTTACAACCAACAAAAAACCATCACGAAGTGATAGATTTTATTCACCCAGATCAATTTGCCGAATACAAAGAGACCGGACTTGAAATGGGATTTAAATACGTTGAAAGCGGCCCTTTAGTAAGGTCTTCTTATCATGCAGAAAAACATTTGGGATAAATTAATTTTTGGTATCTTGCGGATTCAATTCAACATTAAAACACTTAATATTGAATTTTAAAGATTATCTGTTAACACACAAAACTATGGCAAAAAGAAACATATACTTTGCTTCAATATTTACAGTTTTTGCTGTAATTAGCGCTACTTTAATTAACTCTACATACACAACTATTCCAAGTTATGATGCAAACAGAGTTGCTCCTATTAACAAACAGGGAAGAGATGTAAACGGTATAAACGCTGCTTTTGACTACTACAATTCTATAAGAAATGACGTATTTACAAATGAGCTTCCTGTGGAAATTGTTCGTTCAATAAACGACCAAGTTCGTACTATGTCTGTTTCAAATAAAACTTCATTACTTAAATGGGAGTCTTTAGGACCAAATAATGTTGGTGGTAGAACAAGAGCTATTCTAATAGATAAAGACAATCCAAATCTAATATTTGCTGGTTCAGTATCTGGTGGGCTTTGGAGATCAACAACAGGAGGAACTTCATGGGTACCTGTAAATGACAAACAAGAAAACTTAGCAGTTTCTGCTATTTCGCAGTCTCCAAATGGTGATATAATATACTCAACAGGTGAGGCCCAGTACCAAGGTAATGGAACTGGTTCGCAAGGTGTGATTGGTCGAGGTTTGTATAAATCAACTGATCGTGGTATAACATTTACGCACATGCCTTCTACCCATAAAACTGCGACAGGCACTTTAAAAGAGGCTTTTGAGTGGACCAGTGCAATTGAAATAGATCCAACAGATGGAAATAACATATATGTTGCAACTCGTAAAGGGAATCTTCGTATATCTAGAGATGCAGGTTTAACTTGGATTACTAACGCTACAGTTAAAAGTACAGGCGTTTGTCACGATGTAGCAGTAGCATCTAATGGAAACGTTTTAGCAACAACCTCAATTGGAGTTTTTCAATCATCTGACAATGGAAACACTTTCACTGCAGTTACTGGTATTTTTGGAGGACGTAAGGATGTAACATTTGCATCTTCAGACCCTAACATTGCTTATGTAGTTACAGAAAGCGGTAATAGTTTAGGATCTGTTTATAGAAGTGAAGATTCTGGATTATCATTTGAAAAAATTGGAAGTGGAACTGGATCTTTTAACCCTTTGGGCTTTCAAGGTAACTACAATATCGCATTAGGCGCAAGCGCTGGTGATCCTAACAAAATTGTATTAGGTGGACAAGTTCAAACATGGTCTTGGAAAAACGGATGGGTTCAGATTGGAAATACCTTTAGATTCCCAGGAAACAACAACTACATTCACGCTGATCAGCATACGGTTGAAGTTGATGTAAGTAATCCTGATAGATTGTTTATAGGTTGTGATGGTGGTGTTTTTCTATCTAAAGACTTTAATTCTTCAACTGTTACGTTTACTGAGCAAGTTAAAAACTATGTGACTACTCAGTTTTATGCAATTGCAACAACAAAAGATGGGGCAGTTCTTGCTGGAGCCCAAGATAATGGAACGTACCTTGTTGAAGGAAAAGAACAAGGTCAATTTGGAAAATCAATATTTGGTGGAGATGGATTCTATTGTGCAGCATCTGCAATTCAACCTAATACCTTTTTCATGACAAGTCAATTCGGTGTTTTAGGAAGGTCTAACAATAGAGGTGTAGGTGGTCAATTGTTTTATGACAACAACTTTACAACCACTCCTATTGGAAACAGCCAAACATATAACTGTGCACCATTCGTATCTAACTTTAGACTATGGGAAGATTTAACGGATTCTATTAGTTTATTAGCCTCTGGTCACAGTGATTGTGCAGGAAAACCAGAAGTTTGGGTTACCACTGGAGCACTTGATTTTTCAAGTACACCGCGCTGGATACAAGTTGCAACTGGAGGAAGTGGAACAGTTTCAGGAATAGAAATTTCAAATAACGGCGATCATATTTTCTTTTCTGCTGGTTCAAGGGTTTATAGAATCTCTGGTGTGAGAGAAGGTATTAGTGAAGGACTTATAGGAAGTCAAGGTGATACAAGTTCAAATGTTGTTTTAGATACAAGTTTAATTAAAACTACACTTGTTTACTCTGCTGGTCAAACTGTAACGGGCATAGCAATTGATGAAAACGATGAAGATCGAGTAATTATAACTCTGGGTAACTATAATAACGCAAATCATATCTATTTATCTGAAAATGCTACTTCTAACACTCCTAACTTTACCAATATTCAAAACAATTTACCTGCAATGCCTGCATATGATGCGATTATTGACAATCGTAACGGAGATAGGTTATTTGTTGGAACTGAATTAGGAATTTACATGAGTGAAAACAAAGGAGTTACTTGGTCAATAGTTGATGATGGAATGCCTAATGTTCCTGTATTTATGTTAGTTCAACAAAAAATGATACCGGGAGCAGTTAACCAATCTTATATCTACGCTGCTACACATGGTAGAGGAATGTTCATGACTAAAGGAGTTACTTTCCCTACAAGTATTGATGAAGACTTAAACGGAGTGAATGCACTTGCACTATATGCTTCTATTTACCCTAACCCTGTTAGCACAAATGCAATATTGAATATCGCTTCTAGCGAAAATATCAATGCTGAGGTAGCTATCTATAGCTTAAAAGGCGAATTAGTTAGAACAATGAAAGGTTTAAACCTTAAAGAAGGAAATCAAGAAGTAAAAGTAAATGTTGAAAGCCTTAAAGCAGGCTCATACTTTGCAAGAGTTATTGCTGGTAAAGAAACTGCAGTATCAAAATTCATTATTACAAAGTAGTATTGAATCAAAATTTAGTAAATCCTATCCGCTTAAGGCTGATAGGATTTTTTTTGTTCCTAACATTTCTCAAAAACTATTTTAGTTTATACTGTTTGGGCAAACTGTAAATTATACGCACAAAAAAACCACCACTCAGCCTGAAGCTGAATGATGGTCTTTGAAATATTTGTTAAAAATAACTTTTACTTTTCTCCTAAAAATGGATATCTGTAATTTGTTGCTGGAACAAATGTTTCTTTAATTGTTCTAGGACTAACCCAACGCAACAAGTTAATTGCTGCACCGGCCTTATCGTTCGTTCCAGACCCTCTAGCGCCACCAAATGGCTGCTGGCCTACAACGGCTCCTGTACACTTATCGTTGATGTAGAAGTTTCCTGCTGCATTTCTTAAAGCATAAGTAGCTTTTTCAATTGCATAACGGTCTCCAGAAATAATTGATCCTGTTAAAGCATACATTGATGTGTTATCAATAGTTTCTAAAATCAAATCAAATTCTTCATCACCATAAACGTAAATTGTTAATACAGGTCCAAATAATTCTTCGCACATTGTTACATACTGAGGTTCTTTTGCTAAAATCACAGTTGGTTCAACAAAATATCCTTTTGACTTATCACAATTACCTCCCGCAATAATCTCTGCATTCGTATCCTTTTTAGCATTATCAATAAAGCTTTTTAAGTTGTCAAACGAAGCTTCATCAATTACTGCATTTATAAAGTTTGTGAAGTCTTCCGTTCCACCCATTTTCATAGATTTCAGGTCGGCAACTACCATTTCTTTAACTGCTGGCCACATAGATGCTGGTATGTATGCTCTTGAAGCCGCAGAACATTTCTGCCCTTGATATTCAAAAGCTCCTCTAACAAGTGCAGTAGCAACTTCATTAGATTTAGCCGTTGGGTGTGCAAGAATAAAATCCTTACCACCAGTTTCACCTACAATTCGTGGGTACGTTTTATACTTAGAAATATTATTTCCTATTTGCTTCCACATGTGCTGGAAAGTTGGAGTAGATCCAGTAAAATGCAATCCTGAAAAGTCAGTATGATTGAAAACAATATCTCCAGTGGTTTTTCCATCAGTAAAAATCATATTAATTACTCCCGCTGGAACTCCAGCTTCTCTAAACACTTCATTCAACACATGGGCAGAATAAATTTGAGTTCTAGAAGGTTTCCAAACTACAACATTACCCATCATTGCTGGTGCAGTTGGTAGATTACCAGCAATTGCAGTAAAATTGAATGGCGTAACAGCAAAAATGAAGCCTTCAAGAGGTCGTTGTTCTAAACGGTTCCAAACACCTTCACCAGAAATTGGTTGCTCGCTATAAATCTGTTGCATGTAGTGCACATTGAAACGAAGAAAATCAACAATCTCACAAGCTGAATCGATTTCCGCTTGAAAAGCATTTTTTGATTGCCCTAACATAGTTGCTGCATTAATTCTGGCTCTATAAGGTCCAGCTATTAAATCAGCTGCTTTTAAAAATATAGCAGCTCTTTGTTCCCATGCTAAAGCTTCCCAATCATTTTTTGCAGCTAATGCAGTTTCTATTGCTTGTTTTACATGAGATTCATCTCCTTGATGGTAATTTCCAATAACATGTTTGTGATCATGTGGCGGAGAAAGTGGTTTTATTTTATTCGTGCGTACTTCTTCACCATTAATATACATTGGTATATCACGAACTTCAGCCCTAGCTTCTTTAATTGCTGCCTTCAAATCTGCTTTTAATGCAGATCCAGGTGCATAGTCATGAATTGGTTCGTTTTTTGGTTCGGGTACGTTAAAAAATCCTTTTAGCATATCTTATTTGTAAATTTACGTCAAAGATAAAAGTATTACTTTGCTAAACTAAAACATCTGTAGGTTTGACTTGATTTAATATCTTTGAACAAGTTCAACAAGCAATAAACTATACATTTTGATACTACTAAAGATTTTTCTTTTTCCATTTTCACTTTTATTCGCGTTTTACGTTAGAGTTCGCCATTGGCTTTACAAAATTGGATACTATACTCCTTATAAGTATGAAAAACCAGTAATTGGAATAGGTAATTTATCACTTGGTGGTTCTGGAAAAACTCCTATGACAGAACTAGTGCTTGAAGTTCTGAAAAATTCAAAAAATGCAGTATTAAGTAGGGGATACGGCAGAAAAACTAAAGGCTTTAGATATGTTGAACAAACAGACAACTATCAACTTTGTGGGGATGAACCTTTACAGATTAAAAGGAAATTTCCTAAGGCAACTGTTGCCGTTTCTGAAGACCGAAACTTTGGAATTAATGTTTTAAAATACAACCACGATATTTTTATTCTAGACGACTGTCTACAACATCTGAAAATAGAGCCCGGTTTAAAAATATTGCTTACCACATATTCAAAACCTTTTAGTGAAGATTTCTTATTCCCTTTTGGCACTTTACGTGATGTTAAGTCGGCTAAGAAAAGAGCGGATGTTGTGGTTGTTACCAAAACACCCGAAATTTTCTCTCCGTTAGAAAGAAAAAGACTCGCAGAAAACTTAGATTTAGCTGAAGAGCAGAAATTGTTTTTTGCCTTTACTAAGTATGGTTCATTAAAAAACTTTTCTGGCCAAACCTATAGTTTAGACTCAAAAAACACACAAGCAATTAGTTTTGCAGGAATTGCAAATCATCAAGGTTTTGTGATTCATTGCACCGATATTTGCACTCATAAAAATCATCTAGGGTTTAAAGATCATCATGATTATTCGCTAGGAGATATACAAAAAGTTATAACTGAGTGGAAAAAGTTAACTAAAAAGGATAAAATAATAATCACCACAGAAAAAGATGCTGTAAAACTTCAAAACGAAAAATTCAGCAACTTGTTAGAAGGTATTCCCATTTATTACCAAGAAATTAAAATGCAAATGCACAAAGAAGATGAAAAAGCCTTTGAAGAATTAATAATCAATTATGCTAGACCAAATTAAACACACCACAGATTACATTAAAAGCAAAACATCTTTTGAACCTGAAATTGGAATAATATTAGGCACCGGCTTAGGCAATTTGGTTACTAAAATTGAAGTGGACATAGAAATCATGTATTCCACCATCCCAAATTTCCCTATTTCTACTGTAGAATTTCATACTGGGAAATTAATTTTTGGGACATTAGCTGGCAAAAAAGTAGTTGCAATGCAGGGTCGCTTTCATCTTTATGAAGGCTACAACACCAAACAAATCACTTTCCCGGTTAGGGTATTAAAAGAACTTGGAATTAAAGCATTGTTTGTTTCAAATGCTTGTGGCTGTTTAAATCCTGAATACAGAAAAGGGGACTTAATGATTATTAATGATCACATTAATCTTCAACCAGATAATCCTCTTGTTGGAACAAATTATGAAGAATTAGGACCTCGTTTCCCAGATATGAGTGAACCTTATTCGCTAAATCTTATCCAAAAAGGACAAAAAATAGCTGAAAAACATAATATTACCTGTCATACTGGTGTTTATGTTAGTGTAACTGGACCCAATTTAGAAACTCGTGCTGAATACCGTTATTTACGAATAATTGGAGCAGATGTAGTTGGAATGAGCACAGTGCCGGAAGTTATTGTTGCCAACCATATGTCATTACCTGTTTTTGCAATTTCCGTTATTACTGATGAAGGTTTTCCAGAGACTTTAAAGAAAGTGGATATTTCTGAAATAATTAAAATTGCAGGGGAAGCAGAGCCTAAAATGACCACCATTATGGAAGAACTTATTAATGAAATGTAATTTGAAATTCTTTTTAACCTTATTATGTAGTGTTTTTTGTTTTGCCTCTAATGCGCAAAATCAAAGCCAGAACATGTGCTTGCAATCATTTTATATTGATGATTCTGCAGCGTTTGAAGATGGGCAATACAATGATATTTGGGGCTATATAAGTCCTTCAGGAAGAGAAATAGCCATTTTTGGCGGCCGTGCTTTTACTTATTTTGTTGATGTAACCGACCCATTACAACCAACTTTGTTGCACAAAGAAGCTGGGAGTTTTGATAGAGCCACTTGGCGTGATTATAAAACCTATAAAAACTATGTTTATGGTGTAACTGATAATAATCCCGGTTCGCTACAAATATTTGATATGTCTGAAGCACCGGCAATTATAACCAAGGTTTATGATAGTGATTTACTTATTAAGCAATCGCATAATTGCTTTATAGAAAATGGGAGACTTTATGCGGTTTCGGGCAGGAATGCGGCTAATGTTGGATTTGAATTAAGGATTTTAGATATAAAAACGGATCCAGAAAACCCCAAGCTACTTTCAAGTTTTGATTTTTCAATTCCCGATAGAATTCACGACATTTTTGTAAGAAACGACACCGCGTGGATTAACGGAGCTTATGATGGTTTATTTGTGATGGACCTTAAAGACCCAATAAATCCAATAACTATTGGGTCTATTAACAGCTATCCCGGGAAAGGATATAACCACAGTGTTTGGCTTACCGATGACAGCAAGTATGCAGTATTTGTCGATGAAGTACCAACGGGCTTGCCATTGAAAATGT
>JBLIDK010000056.1:0-11708 GCA_047632595.1 Sphingobacteriales bacterium | reverse complement strand
GCTCATTTAGAAACAGAGTCAGTTGGTTTTCTTCTATTTAACAACAAGCTTTTCACACCTCCTCCTTCTTCAAATGTTATTTGAATCATGTTTGTTTGCTCTTCAAATTCAGAGCAGAGTAAAGTATTGGTGATGGTAACTTTCTCAGGATTTCTTACTTTTTCTGTTTCAATAAATAGGTAAGTGACATCAAATTCTGGTTTTTTACCAATGTAATTGAATGTAATATCCTTTCCGTTTACTTGCAGAGCAAAGTGTTTGTTGATATATCGATTAATGTATTCATCAACTTTAGGGTCATTATCTTCTTTACTAAATACAATCCCCGGTACTCCACTTTCAGCCAAGGCCTTTTCAAAATCTTCAGAAAATAGCTTTATAGAAACTTGAAAGGTTTTGCTTTCTGAATTATAGTTTAATTCTGTAATGGAGACAAAAAAGTCGTGAAGAAAGTTAGCTCCCTTTATTCCAAAACCAGATAATACTAGCACGATTAATATAAACGATATTCTTTTCATATTTTATTTGAGGGTGTAAATATCCGAATGTTAATCTTTAGATGGAGAATTTAACAGATTATTTACCATATCTAATTCTTGTAAATAAGGAGTGTTTTTGTTTTTCGCCTCCAAAATTGTAGATTACAATCTAAAAGCAATTTTTATTCATTTAAAGACTTCAAACATGAAAAAGATTTTAATCGTTTCAGCCTTACTTTTTTCCCTTTATACTTTTGCCCAAACCGACAATGAAGTTCAAGGAACCGGTTCTGGAGCTTCAATCACGACGGGTGATTATAATTCTTTTTATGGTGATAGTTCTGGTTTCAGTGCGACGAATTCAAGTAATAATACATTTGTTGGTGCAAATTCTGGGTATTCCAACATACAGGGAATAGACAACACATTCGTTGGAAAATATGCAGGATATTTCAATAATGCATCAGATAACACATTTATAGGAACGTTAGCCGGATATAGTAATAGTTCGGGTAGTGATAACACATTTGTGGGGCAAGAATCCGGTCGAAATAATACTACTGGCAGGGACAATACATTTGTAGGCGAAGATGCTGGATATAACAACACAGATGGGGATGACAATACTTTTATCGGAAGCGTAGCGGGCAGATTAAACACCACCGGTTACCAAAATACCGCTGTTGGTAATGACGCGCTACATGATGTAACTACAGGTTATAAAAACACAGCTGTTGGTGACTCAGCTGGAATAGATATTGGCGTAGGAATTTTTAACACAATGATTGGCCAAGCGGCAGGAGCAGCTACTGAACATGCAGATTTCAATACTTTTATTGGCGCACTTGCTGGCGGGGATAATAACAGAACAATCAGTACTTCCAACGCTAACAGAAACACTTACGTAGGTTATTATGCGGGATATACTAATAGAGAAGGAGAAGACAATGTTGGGATGGGTGCATATGCCGATTTTGATCATACCGTTCGTTCAAGATGTGTTTTTATAGGAGCAGATTCCAGGCCAAGACAAAACGACGTTATAATGATTGGTTTCTCGGGATTCAATGATGGCACAAATTCTATATCAATTGGTCAAGACCATTATGTAGGAGGAAATAATGCAATTGGATTGGGAAATCTTGTAAATATCAACGCTGCATCAGAGTATACTATTTTATTAGGGTCAGACGCAATCAGCACAAACAAATATTCAATTGGTTTAGGAAGTAATACTATTATTTCATCTGATTCAGCTATGGCCTTTGGGCATGGAGCAAATGTAAATTCCAATGCAAAAAACTCAATTGTCTTTGGAAACGGCGCAACTGTTGATACAAATAATGCATTTGTAATTGGCTCGGAAAGTATCCCTTTAACAGTAGCTATTGGTACTAGTAGTCCTAATTTAAATGCCGCAATAGATTTGAGCAATACCGACAAGGGTCTTTTACTAAATCGATTATCGGTTGCACAAAAAGAAGCATTTTCTACTATTCTAAGTTTATCAGATGTAGGAATGACAATTTATAACACAGACTCAAACTCTATTGAATATTGGGATGGTGTGGGCTTTATATCAACCAAACAAAACACAGATTCACAAAAATTAACCCTTGTTGGCGAAGAACTTTATATTTCCTCGGCTAATTCAGTTGACTTAAGTGGTTTGGAAGATGCAGATGCTGACCCAGAAAATGAATTGATTCAAAATTTAGCCTTAGTTGGAGACTCCTTGCAGATAACCGATGCAGGTGGTATTTCCTCCGTAGACTTAACTCCCATATTGACGGATGTTTTGGCTCAAGTTCAAGCTCTCTCTGACGCTTTTGACGATTATCGAGATTCTACAGACGCTAAAATAGACAGTTTGGAAGCCATGATAGAAAATATAGATGGTGAAATGATGGTGCCTAGCAAAGATTTAAATCTCGCTAGATTAGATCAGAACTATCCAAACCCATTTGAGGAAAGTACTACAATCCCTTATTTTGTACCACAAGAAACTACTGATGCAAGCATATCATTATTTGACAATCAAGGAAGAAAATTGGCTACCTACTCGGTTTCGACACCTGGTGAAGGAGAAGTTGTTGTAAATACGCAAAACTTAAGCAGTGGTCAGTACTATTATAGTCTAGAAATAGAAGGTCAAGTTGTTCAAACTAAGAACATGATTTTAAACAAGTAAGAGCTTAAGCCTTTAAATGCTAGTTTTTTGATGAATATCTTGAGATTAATGGAATTAGTAGAATCTGCAAAGTATTCTATACAGAATTAACGTACTGAAGCAGTTCAGCTTTTATCAAATTAAATTTTTAACGCTCTAAACAGTGTCTTTATGTTGGTTTTGTTTAAATTAAAGTACCTTTAAAACATTATATGTTTATTAATATGTAATTAACAGACATGATTTCCCGCCTTGAATTATGTTAAAGTAAAATATTACCAATTTAATTGAACAATAAATTATGCCAATAACAATTTCTGTTTTCGATCACAAAAACGTTTTAATAGACGATAATATTAATAATGTCAATGAGATTAAAGGCTATTTAGACTATCTAAACTCTAAATATGATAATTGGGAAGAATTTGTTATTTCACCTGAGCCGAGAAAGCAAAATGCTAAATTAGGCCCAAAAGAAAAAAAGTTTGAGCGTGTTAAAATGCTTAAAACTACAACCGACCTTCTTAGAATGAGTCAGAATAAAGCACTTATTATGCTTGGCGCTTACCTTGACCAACGTTTTGCTACCGCCAAATGGAGTAGAATGGAGATTAATAAGGAAAGATTCCCATACATTGCTTACGAGGATATTAAAAAAGGAATGCTATTAAAAAGCACATCAGACGGACCTCAGTATAACTTAGTTTTAGCAGATGTTCAAGATGGTGGTGATAAGATTAAACTAAATCAAGAAAGCCGTATTTGGGAACCAGAACCTGAAGTAAATATGGCACATCGATTTCAGTTATTATTGGAACATTTTGAAGAAGATAAATTTAAGAAACTAAATTTCCCTCCTAATAAAGTAGACAGCTAGTCTTCACTGGCTTGAAATAGAATCCTTTTCTCCTCAACACTTAAACTGTCGTAACCGCTTTCACTGATTTTATCTAAAATACCGTCAATGGTTTTTTGATCGGCAGCCGTTTTGCTTTTCGGCTTTGAAACGGTTTGTTTATGAACTACTTTAATTGGGTCTTTCTTATTAAACATGTTCGTAAATCCAGAAAAGAAGTTGCCAATTTTTTGTCCAAAATCATTGCCTTTTTGCAATTGCTTAATGTAAATAAAACCAACCAAGGCGCCTCCTAAATGGGCAATATGCCCACCTGGATTACTATTGCCAATGCTTATTATGTCAAGTAGTATTGAAAATAAAGCAATATGTTTAAGCTTAACATTCCCAATAAATAGTAGCCTAATTGTATATTCTGGAACTAGCGTTGCCGTAGCAACAACAACAGCTAAAACTCCAGCCGAGGCTCCTAATAAGTAGCTTCCATTTACACTGTTTGAAAATACCGGGAATAGGTTGAACAGAACCATATAAATCAAACCGCCACCAATACCACCTAAAATGTAAACCGTTGTTAATTTTTTATGATTTAGAAAGTCTATAAAAATTCTACCAAGCCAATACAACCAAAGCATATTAAACAGCAAGTGAAAAAACCCTTGATGTAAAAACATATAGGTAAAAATGGACCACGGTTGAAACAGCAAAGCAGAAAAAGAAGCAGGAAGACTTAGCCAATGTATAAGTGATGAAAAAACAGTGGGGTCAATGCTTAATAAGAAAAAGACGGTCTTGACAATACTTACAAGCAAGAATACTGCAACATTAATAACCAACAGCATGTCAAGTGCATTTTTAGGATGCAAAAACAAGTTTTTCAGGTCGTTCCAAATATTGGTATTCATTCTTATAAGATTAAGGTCGTTTTTGCCAATATTTTATTAACAAAAATCCAAATAACATTCCACCCAAATGAGCAAAGTGAGCAACATTGTCTCCAGAACTATTCTGAATTCCTCGCCAAAGCTCAAACAATCCGTAAAAGGCTACAAAATATTTAGCTTTAACTGGAATAGCAAAATACAAATAGATAATTGTATTTGGGAATAACATTCCAAAGGCCAAAAGCACTCCAAAAACAGCTCCGGAAGCTCCTACTGTAGGAATATTTAGTTTCAATTCATACAATTCACGCCCTAAGGACATAGCATTTTCTTTATAGCCAATTGCACCTGAACTTGCTTCCCATGCGTTTAAAACATCTTTAAAAGTAGTTTGATAATAATCTGGCACTTGCGCTGATATAAACGAGGCGAATTCAGATGGTGTTGGATTACTCAAAAAAGAGCTAAGACTGTTTTGTAAGGAAGAAATTTCAAAATACTGGACAGTTAGATGCAAACCTGCAGCGCCAATTGCGGTTACAAAGTAGTAGATTAAAAATTTCTTCGGACCCCAGGTGTTTTCGAGAACTGCTCCGAACATCCATAAAGCAAACATGTTACTAAAAATATGCATTAAGCTACCATGCATAAACATGTGGGTAACCAATTGGTATATTCTAAACTTATTTGAAGTTGGAAAGTACAACCCTAATTTCTCAACTAAATCTATTGAAAAAGTATTTTGAAACACATAAGTGGCAACAAAAAACAAACCGTTTATTATCAGTAAGTTTTTTACAACATCTGGAAGTAATTTAAATCCTCCTGGTCTATAATTTTGGCTCATTAGAAACTTTTATTGAAACGTTTTGCAAGTTCGTCCAAACTTAAGGTAATTAATGTAGGTTTCCCATTTAATGCTGCATATGGCATTTCACATGCAAAAAGCTGATCTATTAATAAACGCATTTCATCAAGTTCTAGCTTTTGCCCCGGCTTTACTGCCGATTTTTTTGCTAATGAACGAGCTAAACTTTCTTGCTTATTCAATTTTAAATCTTTTGCATGTTCGCTATATTCTTGAATTAATGACAGTATTACATCTTTGGGCGACATTTGTTCTAATTCTACTGGAACTCCTTGAACAACCACAGTGTTATTTCCAAATTCTGCAATATCAAAGCCAACATGTGTTAAGTCTTCAAGTAACTCCTGAACTACAGTATACTCTGATGGGGTAAATTGCACTTGCTCTGGAAACAAACATTGTTGAATGGCACTTCGCTGTGAAGTGAATTTCTCCAAATAATGCTCAAAAAGTATACGCTCATGCGCAGCTTGTTGTTCAATAAGCATAAAGCCCGACTTTATTTGAGATAGAATGTATTTTCCATGCAATTGATAGGGAGTACTACCATTTTCGTGGGATGTAGCTTCTGAGCTCTCATTGCTTTCGCTACCTTGATTTGGCTCAAATTCAGCCTTTGCAACTTCATAGAGTGGTTTCCAGTTGTCAGATTTACTGGAATTAATATTTCTTGGAAAGGAGATTTCTTTTGGTCTGCCCTGAGTTTTAAAGGGATTGAAGTTGGGATCTACAGAAATTTCTGGAGCTTTTATGTTTCCAGTATTATTTCCCCACATGGCAGAATTTGAAAATGTTTCATCAGCATCAAAATCTAAAGAAGGAGCTATGTTGTATTTTCCTAAAGCACGTTTTACTGATGCTCGAATTACTTGATAAACTGCTCGCTCATCTTCAAATTTAATTTCTGTTTTGGTGGGATGAACGTTTACGTCAATTTTGGCGGTGTCAATATCAAAATACAACATGTAAAGAGGGTAATGATCTGACGGAAGTAATTCTTCGAAAGCTAATTTCACAGCATGGTTTAAATAACCATCTCGAATGTAGCGAAGGTTTACAAACATATATTGCTCCGTTCTCGACTTTTTAGCAAACTCTGGCTTACCTACAAATCCTGTAATTTTTATTAGGTCGGTGTCTTCATCAACAGGTACTAATCGTTCATTGTAGTTGTTGCCAAAAAGAGTTACAATTCTAACTTTGGTGTTGCTAATAGGTAATTGCTGAACTTGCCTATCGTCGTTATAAAACGAGAATTCAATATCAGGATGAGCCAATGCAACACGAGTAAATTCTTCAATAATGTGTTTATTTTCTGAAGAGTTTGACTTTAAAAAATTTCTTCGAGCCGGAGTATTGTAGAATAAGTTTTTTACTGCTAGTGAAGTGCCATTTGTTTGCGAACATGGCTCGTGAGTAATCACCTTACTGCCTTCAATACACAAGCGCGTTCCAATTTTTTCGCTTTCTTGTTTAGTTTTAAGTTCCACTTGAGCAATTGCGGCAATACTTGCTAAAGCCTCACCTCTAAAACCCATGGTGCGAATGTGAAATAAATCTTCGGCGGCCTTTATTTTAGATGTAGCGTGGCGTTCAAAACACATTCGAGCATCTGTTTCACTCATGCCTTTACCATTATCAATTACTTGTATTAACGTTTTACCAGCATCTTTAATCAATAATTTTATTTCAGATGCGCCCGAATCAATAGCATTTTCAAGCATCTCTTTTACTGCAGAAGCTGGGCGTTGTATTACCTCACCTGCCGCAATTTGATTTGCCACACTATCTGGAAGAAGACTAATTATATCCGACATAAATTAAAATAACAAAAAGTAAGCTGCTAGCATTAGGCCAATAATGATAATAATCAACCTAAAACTACTTTGGCGCTTTGCTTTACCAACTTGGTAACTTTGAGATCGGAAGTTAATATTGGAAATACGCTTTTCAAGATTTTCATCTACCTCTTCACCTATCTCTCTCTTAATCTTCCGTACTCTTTTTTCTAAGTCCTCTTTTCGCTCATCATAATACAGTGGTGTATAATCGAATCTGTGATAATTTGACGTTTTAAAAAAAGAAGGTAAGCGCATAATTTATAAATTTGAACAACGAAGGTCTGAATTTCGCGTTATACAAGTAAACCTAGCCCCAAATATCCTACAAATGACCTGAATTACCCAATACTTAACCAGTATGTGGATAAATTGTTAAATCAAAGAACATAACAGAGATTACTTTTGTTTTATCCCTTGCAAGTTTAGATAAATTTAGCTTTAAAAGAATTATGCAGATAAAAAGCGCCCTAGTAAAAAGTATTATTCCATTATTACTGTTTTTAAGCACATTAGGTGTTCAAGGACAAGATGCCAAAAACAATTGGGTGGATTCTGTTTTTTCTAGTTTAAACGAAGAACAAAGAATAGCTCAGCTTTTCATGGTTGCTGCCTATTCAAACAAAACTGCCCTGCACGAAGCCGAGATTAAGAGCCTTATTTCACGTTATAATATTGGCGGACTCATATTTTTTCAAGGTGGTCCAGAGCGTCAAGCGCGATTAACAAACATTTATCAAGGTTTAGCAAAGACACCATTAATGATTGCTATGGATGCAGAATGGGGCTTGGGAATGCGATTAGATAGCACCATTTCTTACCCTCGTCAAATGACATTGGGGGCAATTCAAAACGATTCTTACATCGAACAAATGGGTGAAGAAATTGGTAGACAATGTAAAGCTCTTGGCATGCATATAAACTTTGCCCCTGTAGTTGATGTAAACAATAATTTTAATAACCCTGTAATTAACGATCGCTCATTTGGCGAAAACAAGGAATTAGTTGCCCAAAAAGGAATTGCCTATATGCGTGGTTTGGAAAAAGCCGGCGTAATGGCAAATGCTAAACATTTCCCCGGGCATGGCGATACGGATAGAGACAGTCATAAAACATTACCTTCTATATTAAAATCTAAAGAGCAACTAGACTCTTTAGAGCTATACCCATTTAAGAAAATGATTGAGGCGGGACTTCCATCGCTAATGGTTGCGCATTTAAATATCCCCGCATACGACTCTTCTAAGAATACAGCTACCACTTTAAGCAAATACGTGGTAACTGAATTGCTGCAAAATGAACTTGGTTTTAAAGGATTAATATTTACTGATGCTTTAAACATGCAAGGAGTTGCAGGTTATTTTAGTCCAGGTGAAGTGGATGTAAAAGCACTTATTGCTGGTAATGATGTTTTACTTTTTTCTCAAGATGTTCCATTAGCAATAAAGAAAATTGAACAGGCCATTAATTTCAAAAAGATTCCTCAAAAGGAAGTGGATGAAAAGGTGAAGAAAATTTTGGCTGCTAAGTACGATTTAGGATTATCGAAAGAAATTAAGCCAATAAACGTACAAACAATTTACTCTGAGTTAAACACTCCACAGGCCGAATTACTTCGAAAGAGACTGTATGAACAAGCAATTACCGTTGCCAAAAATCAAAATGATTTAATACCAATTTCAAGCGTAAAAAATATACGCATTGCAGCAGTTAGTATAGGTGAAGAAATGGAAAACCAATTCTTGCGACAACTGCAAGCTTACGCTGATGTTAAAACTTTTGCCATTGACAAAGACGCGAGTGTTCAGCTTTACAACGCATTAAAAACCACATTATCCGATTACGATTTAGTAATTGTTGGAATGCATGGCTTAAGCAGATATTCATCAAATAACTTTAAAATTTCTGAGCAAAGTTTGGCATTTGTTCGCTCAATTAATATTCGTCAAAATCTTATTTTAAGCGTTTTCAACAACCCTTATTGTTTGAAAAATTTTGAAGGCTTTGACCATGTTATAATGGCATATGAAGACAACGAAGTGACCCAGCAACTGGCTGCCGAACTTATATTTGGAGGAATTAAAGCAAGTGGAAAACTACCTGTAAGCTCATCGGTAGAATATTTTCAAGGCTTGGGGTTAATTTACAATAAAACCAACCGCTTTGAGTACACAAGTCCTGAAGACTTAGGCATAAATTCTGCCAGTTTAAAAAAAATTGATTCAATAATTGAATTAGCCATAAAAGACGAAGCGATGCCGGGTTGCCAAGTGCTTTTCGCAAAGGAGGGCAAGGTCTTTTTTCAAAAAACCTATGGGCACCACACCTATAATAAAAAGCAAGAAGTTCGTTTAGAGGATAAATACGACATAGCATCTATTACAAAAGTGGCTTCAACTATGCTTGCAATAATGCGACTACATGAGCAAGGGGTTATTGACATTGATGAACCTATATTTAAGTACATGCCACAATTAGCGGGTACAAATAAAGAAAACCTCACTTTACGAGAAATGCTTGCCCATCAGGCGGGGCTAGTTTCTTGGATTCCGTTTTTTAAATATTCTCTTGATACAATTGATGGAAGATTAGAGAATTATTCAGCAATGCGGAACAGCATTTTCCCAACTTTGGTTGCCAACAACATGTACTTGAAAGAAAATTACAACAAGGCCATGTGGGATACAATTGTAAATTCCCCTATTGAAGATAGAGGTAACTATAAATACAGTGACTTAGCTTTTTATTTTATGCAATACATAGTTGGTCATATAACTTTTGAATCGTTAGACTTTTATGTTCAAGAACAATTTTACGATGAGCTGGGATTACAAAACTTGACATACAAACCTCTAAATAAGTTCAATCTTTCTGAAATTGTGCCAACCGAAAGAGACACCACCTTTAGAAACCAAGTGGTGCAAGGCTATGTGCATGATCCAGGTGCGGCAATGTTAGGAGGTGTTGGTGGTCATGCTGGCTTGTTTAGTAACGCAAATGACTTGGCAATTATTATGCAGATGTTGTTAAACAAAGGTTCATATGGAGGGCAAGATTACTTTAAGCCAGAGACTATTGATCTTTTTACGCAAAAAGCTTTTGATGGCGAGAACCGAAGAGGGATAGGTTTTGACAAGCCAAACATGGCGAAAGATAAACCAGGACCTGGATGTGATTCGGCTTCTGAATTTGCCTTTGGACATAGTGGCTTTACTGGAACCTATGCTTGGGCGGACCCGAAATATAATTTGGTTTATGTTTTTCTTTCAAACCGAGTATATCCTGATGCTTACAACTGGAAATTAGTTCGGACAAATGTAAGATCCAATGTAATGCAAGTGGTTTATGATCAAATAATCGCTGCAGAAACAGCAGACTTGAATTAGAAATCAAGTGAAAGCGAGAAGTAAAACCGAGGGTCTAATATAAAACCATTCTCAATTCCCCAGGCATAATCAAGCCTTATAAAGTATCCAAGTAGCCTTGAGCGAATTCCAGTACCGTAACCAGCAACAAAAGGACTTTGAGGTTCAATAATGGTAACTGTTATTGGTCCTGATTTTATAGTTTGTTTATTAAACTTGTTTTCCTCGTCAAACGGATCCAACCCAGTCCAAGCCGACCCTAAATCAAAGAAAGGTACAATTTGAAAATTCTTTACGAAGTCAGATTTAATTGGTTTCTTAAAAAAGTAACTGAATACGGGAAAACGTACTTCATTATTTATAACCATAAATGAATTCCCGTTTCGCGCATTTTGTGTGAAGCCACGCATGTTACTTGCTAATGCCTGAAAGTAGTAATTTTCATCTTGATTAATTTGAGTGTCGTTATCAAATTTTGGTGAAATCCAACTGTCAACACCGCCTAAATAATAAATGGTTTTTCGCATACTTGGCGAATGAGCTCCAGCAATTCTTGAGGCTACAATTAAATTTCTATGAATTTTCTGATAATGTCTAAAGTCGAAACCAATATTAGTTATTTGATCGTCTGAATTTCTAAGATTCCAATAGCGTTCTGCATACACCTTGGCTTTTGTTCCGTAATAAAGGTTTTCGCCAAGTTTAAGAGTATTGTCCCACACATAGTCTACCATAATTGAGCCCCAATTATCAAAGGTTGTTGGCTGAATTAGTGTGAAAATATCGGTACTAAGGGGAAATGCGTCATCGCGCCTAAATCCCACCGAAAAACCTACTCTTTGGGTTTCATCAAAAGGATACTTTAGGTTGGTTCTAACCTCGTAACTGTTTGATTTACCTCCAGAATTCGCGTCTAAATTGGTTTCTCCATTTTTATAGAAAATAAACTCTTTGTCAAGCCGTTTTTTCAAATTCTCGAAACGAACAAAATATTCTGGTATAGTTAAATCGCTCGCCAACCTAAGTCCACCATTTATTTTATAGTCTTCCATTAAATCTTCTGATGCTAGGGTAAATAGACCATTTAAGCCATTGTTAAAATAAACAGGTCCACTTCCTGTAAATCGTTCGTATGGTGCACCAATATTGCTAGCTCCAAGTTGAGCAGTAATGTTTTTGGTTGAAAACAACACCCCATATGGCCTAGATCTCGAACCCTTAAACAATTCATTTAGCTCATCACTGTAA
>JBLIDK010000055.1:0-11945 GCA_047632595.1 Sphingobacteriales bacterium | reverse complement strand
ATTAGAACTAATTACCAAAAAGCTACACGATGTATGGTTAAGGAAGCATAAAAGCAACATCTCGCTTTTATGTATTAGGTAAACCTGAAGGAAGATTTCTCCTTGTAGTCGAAATGACCCAGTAGAACGTTTGTTGCAAACATGGAATGCTTCAAGACTTCGAAGAACATCTTGGAAGAAAAACTGCGCTTCGAAACATCCCGAGCCTGATTCCCTTGTAGTCGAAATGACCCAGTAGAACGTTTGAAAGTAAAAAGTAGAAAGTTCAAATTTCTACTTTTTAAAAACTTACAACCTTTAAACCAAAATCCAACACGAGAGCTGAAAGCTCTCAGATACACTGTTAATTTTAAATAAAAAGCATAGTGTACTAGAGCTTTCAGCTCGCCATTTAGACTGTTTACAACATAAAAAAGCGCTGGTTTGTACGAGGTTCTATTACCAATTTTGAAATAATCCCAACCAAAGATGTCATTTCGAACGGAGTGCAACGAAGTGAGAAATCTTCCTTAATTTACGCAACTAATATTGTTTTGAATAAAATTTATTAATCCACGAAGTACACATTAAAAAATTATTAACTTCTTCTCGCTTTTAAGATTCGCGTAGGCCTGAGGGAAGATTTCTCCCTACGGTCGAAATGACTTACTATGGTCAGGACTTTAGCTCTAATTGCTATTTTAATTCCATTATAAATCCGAGTCGAAATGACCTACTAGTATGGGGGGGAGGTATTGCATTAAAGCCTACAAGACATCGAAGATCGTGTTGAATGTAAAAAACTGACACGCAATATTATCGAGCGCTAGTTTTTTCATAGCTATTTCTCCGATAAAGAAACACTCTTAGAATTGTCATCGTAAACTCTATCAATCAATATCATTCTAGGATCTATAGCAGCTCGAGCTGGAATGGAATCTACCTCAAAAGTGAAAGTCATAAATTCAGAATCCACTTTTACCCGTTTTTCGAACATCAATTCTTTCTCATCATCGTCGGCAAAAACACCTATGTCTATCCATTCATCAAGCTTAGCTTTGGTTTCATTTCCTATGGTATCTGCCTTCAATTTCGATGCTTCAATATCCATTGTAACTTGATACTTGTCATTTCCTAAGTCTATATAATTAGCCTCTTTCAATCGTAAATCATACAAGGTAATTTCCTTAAACCAATCGGTAATTAAGTACTTCAAACTATCTGGAACTCGTGGTTCTAAATGACGTAAAAAGTCTAACGAAGTTGGATAAGGTGGTGGCTTATATCTGTACTCTTCCAAGAAGTTTCGCATGGCTGTATTCACCTTATCTTCTCCAATGTAATCTTGTAATGCATATAGAATTACACTTCCTTTTCCGTAATGAATGTACTGTTGATTTTCGACTTTGTACAAAGGCAATTCCTTCTCAGTCTCACCACTTCTGCCTTGCAAATAGCGGTTATGGTCGTACTTCACAAACTCACGCATTTTCATTGCCGTTTTAGAAATACCTTTCATGGTCATTAAAGAAGAGTATTCTGAGAAACTTTCACTCAATAATGTTCCACCTTGCATTTCTGCACCAACTACTTGATGTGCCCACCACTGGTGAGCCATTTCATGTGCAATTACTGCATCCACCACATTGTTCTCTTCCTCGTCTTCAAGGTTAATAATAAAACCTATTGCTTCAGAATAAGGCATAGTTCCTGGAAAAGCCTGAGCAAAACTTGCGTAACGAGGAAACTCAATTATTCTACATTGCTTGTGATAGTAAGGGCCAAAGTTTTTAGTGTAATACTCTAAAGAACGTTCAACCGCATCTAACATCATGTCTACATTTTGAGGGTGCTTTTTATCGTAGTAGACTTCTAAATCGATACCATTCCATTCACGAGTTTTTACTTCGTACCTAGCTGACATAAATGAAATGAAATGCTGAGAAGGATGATCTAGTTTATACTGATAGTAGTTTCTACCATTTTCTTCCCACTTCTTAAGTAATGAACCCGGTGCAATCGCAATTTGATCTCCAGCAGTAGAAATTACCGTTTCAACCATAATAAAGTCTGAGCGACCACCAGTTAAGTAATTTACGTCGCAAAGGGCATCGCAGCTATCTTGAAGCTCAGGAGTTCGTGCTTTTGGTGCTAAATCATACTTTTTACGAGTATTTTTATCGCTTAACTCATTTCCAGGGCTGTATCCCATTGATGGAAAAACTTGGAAATTATTTAAAAACGTACCGTTTGCCACGATTCCTGTTGGGGCACTGCTATTTCTAAAACCTTTTGTTTCAAAACTCGTTTCCATCTCTACTTCTATAGTTTTACCTGGCATTAGAGTTTTGCCTAACCTATAAATTGAATAACCCATATCCTCATCTTCTAATACCAATTCAGCATTAGGTAGATTAATTATTGGATTCCAACGTGGGTCATAATTATAGTGAATAGAGTCAATTGGAAATGCTGTTTCATTGGTTAAAGTTTGAACCGCTCTAGCTTTTGCATTCCCTTTATATGGAAATAAATCTATAAAGTATTTTGCCTCAGTAATTTTTGGTAAAGGCACATTTTCATACTTTTTATAAGTTTTTTCATATTCTGCTGTTTCTTTTTCAATAACATCAGACGTTTTATATGGATTCAGAATTTGAGTATTATAAAACACAAATGCAGCTACTACTAACCAGCAAAAGAATACTGCACCAAAAACCATTTTATAACTTTTGGTTAGTGACTTACGTGAATACTTAATACGTTCTCCCAAAGAAGCAACGATTCCTCTATTCCATAAGGCTCCAGCAATCAACAAACAAATTATTGAGAAGAGAATCCAGTACAAGTTAAACATGTTGGTTCCATAAACATTAGGACCAAAGGCATTCATATCAGAATAAATAGTGGCTGGACCACCAGCTATTTGAAGCATATTTGACTGAATGTCAAAAATAGACAAAATCAAAGCCCAAATAAAAACAACCATTATCGATACAAAATAGCCGATGTACTTATTATTCAGCAATACTTGTATCATTATCATAACACCACTCCACACGGCATAAGTAGGTAGGTTGGCGTAAAGAAAATCTAAAAAGTATACGCTTAATTCAATTCTTGTAAACCCGTTAAGCAACTGGAAAATAATCCCACAGAAAACAAAAAACACTTGAAGAATAACTGTTATTGAAATTAGAGACAATGCTTTGGCCGCTAGTGAAACAAATGACATGTGTGCCGTGGCATCTATTACTTCATTAATCTTATTCTCTCTATCTCTCCAAACCAATTCACCACTAAAGAAAACCAATATAATTACTACAAAAATTGCTGCAGCTTCATTTATAGTATCTATTAACTTATAGGTTAAAGGGTATGATTGAAGTCCAAAATACTCAAATCCACCAATTAAGTTAGACACTAAAATAATGGCACTAAACAGAAACAAAATCTTAAAAGTGATGCTCCTAGTAATACTGAATAGGTTGGTAAAAAAGAAACTTTTAAACTGTAACCACGATGTTTTAGCATTAAAAGCAGGGTTCAATACTGGTTGCAAAAAGCTTGTTTCCACAGCTTCCTTCTTCTTTTTCTGTTTTCTAACACGTTTATTCTTTTCTTGAAATGAAAACCCAAAATAGGAAAGTAAAAGAATTACTGTTCCAGATCCAATCCAAATTAATCTGTTAAAAAGCAGTAATCCGTTAAACCCTGGACTTAAGGTGTTCTTCTCAATAGACGTATAATATTTAGCATAAAGTGAATAAGCTCTTATCCCAAAGGTGTCTAATAAGGCAGCTATTGTTTCGTTATCCAAGTCAGAAATTAAGGTTCCTGAAATGATATAACCAATGATTATTATTAACGAGCCAACAAATGAAATAATTGTACTCTTCCATTTATTAGCCATTGCAAAAATGATAGTTCCTGCAAAAAACATGTTTGGAAGTATGAACAATAAGTAGTTGTTGACAAAGGTTTCGATGAAATAGGGGCCAAATCTATCGGCATCAACCCAATCGAAAATTGGAGCTAAAAACGAGCCTATTAGCACTCCTAAAAATATGCCCAACATAGGGATTGTTGAAAGTACCAAAGCACCAAAAAATCGCCCGAAAAAGTAACCAGCTTTTTTTAGAGGGGTTGTGAAGAGTATTTCATTAAATTCATGATGAAAATCACGCAAAGCGGCATTATTAAAAAATGCGGTGGCAATTAACAGACCAAAAATGGTCATAACAGTTGTGTAAATGGTAATTATATGTGGGGCATTTTTAAAGACATTGCCAACTGCGCCACCAATTTGAATATTATCACTTGCTGTTGCACCAAAGGTGAACAGAGTCATTAATATCAAGAAAATATACACCATTGGTTGTTTAAGTGTATACTTCAATTCCGTAAAAAAGAACGTACTAAACATAGTAAGAAGGATTAAAAATTAGACTAAAACGTTAGATGTATTAATTTTTGAGAAGAACACATCTTCCAAGTTTGGTTTTACTAATTCAAAACCTTCTTTAGGGTCAGTTTCACTAAAAATATGAATTAAAGGTTGGCCACCAACCATTTTATTAGAAATAATGGAGTAGCTGTTGGAGTAGTTCAGAAGGTCTTCTCGTTGAACAATTTTTTGATACACTTTACCATCCAACTCTTCAATAGCAGTTTGTGGTGCCCCTTGAAAAACAATTTGTCCAAGATTCATGATTGCCATTTTTGTGCAAAGTTCTCGAACATCATCCACAATATGCGTTGAAAGTATCACGATAACTTCATTACCTACTTCTGCAAGAAGGTTGTAAAATCTATTACGTTCTCCTGGATCTAAGCCCGCTGTTGGTTCATCAACGATAATTAATTTAGGATTGCCAATTAACGCTTGTGCAATACCAACTCGTTGTTTCATTCCGCCAGAAAAGCCTTTAACACTTTTATGTCGCTTGTCGTAAAGATTTACTTTGTTCAATAAGTACTTTACCAAGTCTTTACGCTCTGTTTTATTGGTTATTCCTTTAAGGATAGCCATGTGATCTAAGACTTGTTCGGCAGTAATTCGTGGATAAACTCCAAATTCTTGTGGCAAGTAGCCAAGCATTTTTCGAAGTTCATTTGGCTCTTCAAAGATGTTGATGTTATCAATAGTTGCAGTTCCTGAATCTGCTTCTTGCAAGGTGGCAAGAGTTCGCATTAGGGAAGATTTTCCTGCACCATTTGGACCAAGAAGTCCAAACATGCCATTTTCTATTTCAATTGATACATTATCCAAGGCTTTTACACCATTAGGATAGGTTTTACAAAGGTTGTTAATTTTTAAAGTGCTCATGTGTTTATTAGCAGATTCAAGAATACACATTCAATATTAATGCGTGTTCGCTTTTACATTCAACGAATATACTACATTGAGTATTAGTCAAGGAAAAAAAAGACAATGGTAATAGAATCGTTATTGAAAATTCGTTTGCCTTTAATTTAAAATCGCAGCAACTCCGGGCAACACCTTGCCTTCTAGGTATTCTAACAATGCCCCACCACCAGTTGAAACATAAGACACTTGATCTTCTAACTTGAATTTTGCAATAGCAGCAGCACTATCTCCACCGCCAATTAAGCTGTATGCTCCATTTTTGGTTGCATCAGCTATTGCCTGAGCAACAGAACTTGTTCCTTTAGAAAATACATCCATTTCAAAAACACCCATTGGACCATTCCATAAAATAGTGGCTGAATTAAGAATCACTTCTATGTTCTTCTCAATTGCTTTTGGACCAATATCTAAGCCCATCCAGCCATCTGGAATATTTGAATTTGAGCAAAATTGTGTATTTGCGTCATTTGCAAATTTATCTGCAATAACTGAATCTTCTGGTAAAATCAACTCCACATTGTTCTCTTTTGCCAATGCAATTAATTCTTTAGCCAAATCAATTTTATGCTCTTCAACAAGTGAATCACCAGTTTTTGCACCAAGGGCGCGGGCAAAAGTATAGGCCATTCCTCCACCAATTATAATATTATCTACTTTAGAAATTAGGTTTCGAATAATTTCAATTTTATCACCCACTTTTGCACCACCAACAATAGCCGTATAAGGCGACTTTGAATTATCTAATACAAGTTTGGCGTTATCGAGTTCTGCTTCCATCAAATAGCCAAAGCATTTATGGCCTTCAAAAAACTGAGCAATAATTGCTGTACTTGCATGAGCTCTGTGAGCCGTTCCAAAAGCATCATTCACATAAAAATCACCGTACTTACTTAATTTCTCTGCAAACTCAACATCACCTTTAGTTTCATTTTTGTAAAACCTTAAGTTTTCAAGTAATAAAACCTCGCCTGCAACTAGCTCACTTGATAATGTCATGGCATCAGAACCAATACAGTTATCGGCAAACTTTACACTTGTATTTAAGTGTTTTTCTAAAGTTGGTATTATGTGTTTTAAAGAAACCTTTTCTTCGTATCCGCTTTTTGGGCGTCCCAAGTGCGACATGATTACTAAAGAACCACCGTCGGCAAGAATTTTCTTTAAGGTAGGAAGAGCTGCAACAATTCTTTTATCGTTAGTTACTTCAAATTTATCGTTTAACGGAACATTAAAATCTACTCTTACAATAGCACGTTTACCATTGAAGTTAAAATCAGAAATTGAAGGCATTATTCTTCTTCGTTTTTAGTGATTTTTAGAAGAGCAACTTTGTGGCGACCAATGTTTTCGATCTGGAATTCTTTTGAAAGAAATTTGAAGCCCATTTCTTCAAACATTCCGTAGTCCATATGGCGAGCGTTAATCCAAATGTAGTCCGCTCCTCTTTCAACTAACGTTTCAATACCTGCTTCAACTATTTTCTTTTTGAAATCCTCGTTACGATGTTCCCAACTTGAAACAAGTCCTCTCATTCTATATCCTAAACCTTGGTCATTTTGGTAAGTTTCTCTATGAAATGAACCTACTGCAGCTAATTCTTCTCCTTCAAAATATCCGAAGTGAAATGAATCTGTTAAATCATCCGTAGGAAAAACACATTCTTCCACCGTGTGGTTTGGGCGAAGAAAGTTATTTCGCATTTCATACATCTCATTACTTGGCTCAATTGGCTGTATCATAATTTTTCTATTTTTAGTTAAGATTTTTAAGTTTTACTACAAGGTCGGCTAACCTATTTGCGTAGCCTGATTCGTTATCGTACCAACCTACTACCTTCACAATTTTTCCTACTATGGAGGTTAATTGTGAATCAAATACACAAGAGTATTTATTTCCAATAACATCAACTGATACTATTGGATCTTCAGTGTATTGCAAAATATTTTTAAACTTCCCTAAAGAAGCTTCTTTGAAACGGGCGTTAATTTCTTCTACAGAGCAGCCTTTTTCAAGAAAGCAAGTAAAATCTGTTAAAGAACCATTAATAACAGGTACTCTTATTCCCGCTCCACCTAGTTTACCCTCTAAATGAGGAAAGATTTTTGTTATTGCTTTTGCAGCTCCAGTTGAAGTTGGAATAATTGATTGTGTTGCTGCCCTTGCTCTTCTTAAATCTTTGTGCGGTCTATCGTGTAATGACTGATCTCCTGTAAATGAATGAATAGTAGTTATGTAACCACTTTCAATCTTCCAGTTCTCATCTAAAATTTGAATAATTGACGCTACATTATTAGTTGTACAACTTGCGTTGGATATAATAGTATCCTTTGAAGTTAGTATATGGTCATTTATTCCCATGCAAACCATTGGGATATTGTCTTTTGATGGAGCTGAAATTATAACTTTTTTTGCCCCTGCCTTTAAATGCTTTTGAGCATCCTCTTTACTAGTAAATCGTCCAGAACTTTCAATTACAATGTCAATTTTGAGTTTTGACCACTGTAAATCTTCTAATTTTTGTGTCGAAGTAACTTCAATTGCCTTATTATTTATGATAATTTGCTTGTTTGAAACGGATATTTCGCCATCAAAAACACCATGAACGCTATCGTATTTAAAAAGGTGAGCTAAGGTATTAGGATCACTAAGGTCGTTTATTACAGCTACTTCCACTCCTTCAAGTGGTAAAAGTGCTTTTAGGGCAGAGCGCCCAATTCGACCAAATCCGTTTATTGCAACCTTTGTAATTGACATAATTTAAAGGTGCGAATTTACGGTTCTGCGCTGAATTAGAGAGAATTCAATGAAGAAAGAACGCAAATAAATTTCGTTAGCAGAAAAAAAGTAAAAAAATATTGGAATTTCCTCTCTAAATATTCTTCAAAAAAATAAATAGAACTATCTTTGCGCTCCGCTTTTAAGCGGGAAATCAAATTGGTCCGTTCGTCTAGGGGTTAGGACGCCAGGTTTTCATCCTGGTAACAGGGGTTCGATTCCCCTACGGACTACTAAACAGTTTTGAGTGTGAGTTTGGAGTAAGTTACTTCAAGGAAAACAACTCAAATTAGGAAAGCAAGAATGTTAAGCGTAAAGCGAAAATGTTCTTGCTTTTTTTATTTTCGCTTATTATGTCGGTTTTCGTTTATGTTTTAGAAAGTTTAAAGGATGGCATTCATTATGTTGGGATGTCGGAGAATACTGAGATTAGGCTTAAGCAGCACAATCAAGGAAAAACTAAATTTACAAAAGGCCATATTCCATGGGTTTTAGTGCATCAAGAAGAATACTTAAACTTTATGGAGGCAAGAAAAAGAGAGAAATATCTTAAGTCTGCTGCAGGTCGAAGATGGACTAAAAAAAATGTAAATTTTGGTAACAGGGGTTCTCTGCCCGACTGATTCGGTCAGGCGGGCTTGTCCTCCCCTACGGACTACAAATGAGTTTTGAGTGTGAGTTTGGAGCATACAGCTCCGAACTCCACGAAAAAGTGTTTAGTAACCTCTCTACTCAAACTCAAACTGTTGCTTTTATGTTCGATTTCGAAAAACTTACGGTTTATTCAAAGGCAAAATCATATAATAATAAAATAAGTGGCTTTATAGAAAACAACAATCTTAGCCGAATAGTTCAAAATCAACTTTCTCGAGCCTCTTTTAGTATTATGCTAAACATTGCGGAGGGCTCAGGCCGGTTTTCAAAACCAGATAAAAGAAATTTTTTCGTTATTGCTCGTGGTTCTTCATTTGAATGTGTTGCTATTTTTGATTTCCTAAAAGATCAAAAAAAACTTACTAATTTCAATACCTATTTTAAATAGGTATTTAATGGTAATAAAAACACATTTTAATGCAATTTTAAATAATAATTATACCTTTGAAATTAATAAATAAAACTTAAAATGTATAATTCCAAAATTAAAATCCTAGTTACATTGCTTATTATAAGCACAATAGCATTTTCAGCTTGTAAAAAAGATGAACTAACTGAGCCTGCAAATCATTCTGGTGATTTGCCAATAATTCCAGAACCTACTGTAGTTGGAACTGTTACTCGTGAAACATCTGATACTATAACTGTAGAATATAGTTCAGCACTAGCTAAATTTAGTCCATTTGAAATGACGTATACCCTTTATACAGACACTATGGGATGTAATGATGGTGAATCGTTTCAAACAGATGAGCAAAATCAAATTTATGAATTTGACTCAAGCGAAGCAGTTTATAAAATTCGTCATCGCCGTTATTGGAAAAAAGTTTACAGTAAGGTATTAGGTCCAGGTACAAGTTTTAATGAAGAGAAAACATATACACAAGGCTATTCAGAAACTAATTCTGAAGAATTTGAAAAGTCAATAACAGCAACAGCAGAAGTTGGTGCATTTGGCTCTTCCGTAAGTGTAAGCGCAACACTTTCCAGTAAATTTTCTAAAAGCGTAACTGTAAATTCAGAAACAACAGAAACGGTTACAAACAATGTTACAGGTAGAGAAGGGTTTGATCGAGTATTTACAATTTGGCAATTACGAGATCTTTATGATATCGTTGATCCACTTAACAATCCAGTTCCAACTACAGAAAGACTTATTGAACGTTTGAGAGGAGACGATAGGCCTCAATTAATAGATTATTGTATTAACAAAATAATAAATGGACCACTCACAACAACACATGAAACGTCTTCTTCGAAGTTGACGTACAGTGCTGAACAAAACACCAAAGATAAATGGTGTACTGATCGAATAAATATTAAAGAAACAGAAGTCAAACAAAATTACCATTTTGTTCTAGATAATGGTGATGGTGACACTTTCTTACATACTAAAGATTTTAAGCGTAAATAGTATTTACTATACTAATAAGGATATCTAAATATTAGAATTAAAAAAAACAATATTAGTTCAAAGAGTTTATTTTTTTTAAAAATTTATGTATCAAAAACACAAGAGCTTCTCATTTATGAGAGGCTCTTGTGTTTTATGGATTTGCTATTGACCCATACATTCCGAGACATAAATCTAATAAGCCAATTTTTCAAGCAAGCATGGGTAAAACCATTATGCAGCCTTGTCAAAATGTTGAGGATGTTGACAGCGAACGCATGGTACTAATTATTAAAAACGGAAAAGGAAATAAAGATCGCCAAACATTGCTTAGTCCGAGTGTTTTAATTGAATTAAGAGCCTATTACAAAGAATGGCGCCCAAAAAAATACTTGTTTGAGGGACCAAAAGGGGGTAAATACAGCACTTCAAGTGTAGTAAAGATTGTAAAAACCGCAGCAAAAAAGAGTGGAATTCCTAAAAACATACATCCACATGTGCTTCGCCATAGCTTTGCGACTCATTTACTAGAAAATGGAACGGACCTGCGCTACATCCAAGTTTTGCTTGGGCATAGTAGTTCAAAAACCACTGAAATTTATACTCAAGTGGCAACTAATAACTTAAGAGGAATAAAAAGTCCTATTGAAATGCTAAATTTGAGATAAAGATACAATGCGAATAAGTGTACCAGTGCACTTATGCGGTTGTTGTGGCTAATTTGAAAAAATGGAAATATTGATAGGAATAGCAGGTATTGTAGTCGGTGTTTTGATTGCAATAATACCATACTTCAGGCGAAAATATTTTTTACGACCAGAATTGACCATTGAAATAATCAGAGATGGTGGCTCTAGCTCCCCACGTGGAATTAGTTCGAAAAACAAGGTTAACGAAGAAGGTTATATAGACGGAAACACTGCAATAAGAGTTTTCGAACTGACATGGCGATTTAAAATTAGAATAACTAACAACTCAGACCTAACTGCATTCTACCCAGAACTAGAATTCAATCCAAACGGACCAAAGTTTAAGCTAATAGACAAATTGAATTCTCTTCAACCTATAAAACCAACCGAACCTGTTGAACTCAAAGCCGAGTATAATAAATATGAAGAGAAGACAGGTAAAGAAAGAACCGATGTGGGGCGAGATCTGCCAATAGAATTTGAAGACCTTGGACTCTTATTAGGATATCAGAACTCGAAAAAAAGTAAGTTCTATACGCTTTATGACTTTTACGGAGACGGGAACAAGAATAAATTTTTAAAAAAACGACCTAAAGAATATAAAGGCTTATGACATTTCACGGACTAGCAGAACTTATTTTAAAACAGGTTGACAAACCTTTAACTGCAAATGAAATTTGGCAGCTAGCAGTTGACCAAGGACTTGACCAAAAACTAAATAGTTCGGGAAAAACACCTTGGGCGACTTTGGGTGCAAGATTATATGTGATTTCCAGAGACAATCCCGACTCGGTTTTTAAAACAGTTGGTAAAAGGCCAAAACGATTTTACTTAAAGGCCAAAAAATATACAATTGACTTTAAGGAATATGAAGAAGGAAAAACGGAAGAAGAAACTGAAATTTCAACTACTCAACCAACGAAAACTTATCTAGAAAAAGATTTACACCCATTTTTAGCACACTACGCTTTCTATAATCTAAACTGCCATTGCAAGACTATCAATCATAGCAAATCAGATAAAAAAAGTTTTGGAGAATGGGTCCACCCTGATATGTTAGGCTGTGTTTTTCCCATTGACGAAT
>JBLIDK010000054.1:0-12162 GCA_047632595.1 Sphingobacteriales bacterium | reverse complement strand
AGTCCTTTACATGGCAAAAAGATACTTCATCCATGTATTGACCACCAACTTTCACTGTTCCGTTTTCTGCTAAAATCAAGATACTGCTTTCAAAATTTTTGTCCCAAAGGGCCGTACTATAATTTACTATTCCGTTTGAGCCATTATCAAATTTGAAATTAACTAAACCAGTATCTTCAAGCTCCGTAAGCTTAGGTTTTCTGAAATTATTAAACGTTGCACTTACTTCACCAGATGTAGGTCCAAAAACCCACAAAAGCATATCCATAAAGTGGCTAAACTGTGTAAATAATGGACCACCATCCAATTTTTTTGTCCCGCGCCAACTGCCAGGTTCATAGTAGCGTTCATCTCTATTCCAAAAACAATTCATAATCACTTGGTTAATTTGCCCAAGGTTTCCTGAATCCACCATGTCCTTTAACCAAATAGCAGGTGGGCTATATCGATTTTGCATCACGCAAAACACTTTTTTATTTCGTTGATTTGATAGTGATTTTAGTGTTTGAGCATTATCAACCGATAGACTAATTGGTTTTTCAATAATCACATCAATATCGTTTTCAAGAACTTTTTTACCTTGCTCAAAATGCAATCCATTTGGGGTGCAAATTGAAATCGCATCGACCTCTATTTTAGCTGAAAGAAGCTCATCAATAGAAGCATAAAATGGAACATTGTATTTTTGAGAAACTGATTTTTTTGAATCGTCAATGTCTACAATGGCAACTAATTCTAAACTATTGTGTGTAGAAATTAATTCGGCATGCCTACCACCTATGTGACCAACACCAACAACAGCTATTTTAATGACTTTACTCATCAATAAATTTAACTGCGTTATTTTCTAATTGATATTTTTCACCTGTTTCTGGACAAATTGCTTTGTTCTCTACAAAATCCAATTTATGCCCAGCCTTACTTACCCAACCCTTTTGCTTTGCAGGATTTCCATAAACCAGTTCAAAATTTAGAACGGCATTTGTAATTACACTCCCTGCTCCTATTATTGAATATTCTCCAATGCTATTTCCACAAACTATAGTTGCATTTGCACCAATACTTGCGCCACGACCTACTTTTGTGCTTAAAAATTCGTTTTTCCGTTCAATAAACGCTCTAGGATTAATCACGTTAGTAAATACTGCTGATGGTCCAATAAATACTCCCTCTTCAATTTCAACACCAGTATACAAACTCACGTTATTCTGTATTTTCACCCCATTGCCTACTATTACATCATCTCCAATAAAAACATTTTGACCGATTATGCAATTGGCTCCAACTTTTGCTTTGGACATAAGATGGCTGAAATGCCAAATTTTTGTTTTTTCACCAACCATGGCGCCTACGTCAACTATTGCAGTTTTATGTTGGAAAAAATCAGACATCTTACTAGTTTTTAAGAATTTTTTGAATGTTAGATTTGATGTATTGTTCTAGTTGATCTTCTTTTACATCATTTGATTTAAAGGAAGGCAACTCGCCATCAACTTGAATTAAAGTTGTTCCGAAATGTAAGTGATCAAAAGTACTATTGTGTGATTTTAAAATTGATTCGTTAATATCAATTAACACTCCTTTTTCATGTTTGCCCTTACCACTAAATTCAACTTCTATTCCTACGGCAGAAAATGAAATTCTTAAAAGTTCTCGCACCGATGTGTTGGCAACTTTTTCATCCAAATTGTGAACAAACATTTTTGAAAGGTTCCCCTTTCTTACTTTCACAACGTTTTGAAAAAAGTCTTCCATACTATGCTTCTGCTAAATAATTTTTAAGGTCTGAAATAATTGGAACATGATCTGATTGCCTGCTTAAACCATCAGCCATTAGTAAAGAAAGCCAATCAAGAGTGTAAATTACTCCGAATATGTGCTTCAATGAACTACCTGTACCACCTACTTCAATGGTTACATTTCCTTTATTAACTAAAAGGTTTTTAAGAAATTCAAATCGCTTATTTACTCGATGATTTTCAAAACTATTTAAGAAAATAAAATTGGTAGGCATTTCACTATGATAGGTTTCAATCATATTGTGGTTAGCCTCTGGCAAAACCGATACAAAAGCTTCAGACTTTGCATTTTCTTGCACCTGTTGTGCAAATCGAACTGCAACTGCATCTAAAAATCCGTCAGAAACAATTATAGTTTTGTTTTTTAATCGCTTTTTAATTGGGAAGAACAATTCACTAGCTTGATTGAAGAAAAATCCATCATTGGCAACTAGTTCTGAAATTTCCTTTAATTCGGTTTTAAAATTGATCCCGAAAAAGTCACCCAATGCCAATAAAACATAAGACAAACTATAACCCAAAGCCATTCTTGGTTGACAACCAGGCACAGCTGCATAAATTGGAAAATTACCCTGATTTGCGAGCTGAGTTATTTTCCCACCAGAACTAATAACTAAGACCTTGGCTTTCTTCTCTATTACTTTATGATACATGCTAAGGGTCTCTTCTGTATTACCAGAATATGAACTAACTATAGCTAATGTTTTATCACTTACATAAGCAGGTATATCGTAATCCGATACAACCTCAATTGGGAGATTTGCATGTTGTGTAAAAAAATTCTTTGCAATAGTACCACCAATACCTGAACCACCTAATCCACAAATAATTACATTGTCAAAATCTTTTGATTTGTGCGTGTGTCCAGTGTAATGTTCTAAGGCAAAGTTAATTTGAGCAGAAAATGTCTTTAATGCCTCCGATTGATATTTCATATTTACTTAATAAGTTGTAATAAATAGTCGCCATACCCACTCTTAGTTAGGGGCTCAGCCAATTTTCTTAATTTTTCTGAATTTATAAATCCTTTTCGATAAGCTATCTCTTCTGGACAACCTATTTTTTGATTTTGTCTCTTTTCAATAACCTGAACAAAATTACTTGCTTGCATTAGTGAATCGAATGTTCCGGTATCTAACCACGCTGTGCCTCTTCCTAACACTGCAACTTGTAGTTTATTGTTTTGAAGATACACATTATTCACATCAGTAATTTCGTACTCACCTCTTGGACTCGGTTTGATTGTTTGAGCAATTTTCACGACCTCATTATCGTAAAAATATAAACCTGGAACCGCGTAGTTTGACTTAGGCTGCTTTGGTTTTTCTTCAATGCTTAAAGCCTTCATTTCGCTATTAAATTCTACAACACCATATCTTTCTGGATCTGCAACATGGTATGCAAAAACAACTCCCCCAGTTGGATTAGTATGGTCTTGTAGCTTTTCCGATAATTCTGTGCCATAAAAAATATTATCTCCTAATATCAAGGCTACAGAATCGTTCCCAATAAATTCTTTTCCAATTACAAACGCCTGTGCTAATCCATTTGGCACTTCTTGCACTGCATAAGTAAATGAACATCCAAATCTTGACCCATCACCAAGTAAATTTTCAAAATTTGGTGTATCTTGAGGTGTGCTAATAATTAATATCTCATTAATTCCAGCACCCATCAATGTAGATAAAGGGTAATATATCATTGGTTTATCATATACTGGCATAAGCTGCTTACTTTGTACTAAAGTTAGTGGGTGTAAGCGTGTTCCTGATCCTCCCGCTAATATTATTCCTTTCATTATTATAAGTTTGCAACAAAACTAACAAATATTCATACCGAATGCTTAATTATGTGCTATTGAACTCAATAAAATGAAAAATTTTAAGGTATTATTCACATTTGGAATGGCGCTGTTGATTCTTTCTTGCCAAAAACAACCAAAATTTACTGAGCTTGAAGGAAAATGGCAACGAGCTGACAATAACAGACAATTTGAAGAGTGGTCACGAGTCTCAGACACAAAATTATTTGGATTTGGTTACGTATTGAGGGGGTCTGACACTATTTTATTAGAAAAAATGTATTTAGAAAACCGGGAAGGTGTTACATTTTTTACAGCGGATGTTTTTGAAAACGACGCCCCAGTAGATTTTGAATTGAAGTCAGACAAATCACCTTATATATTCGAAAATCAGACTCATGATTTTCCAAAAAGAATCACCTACAGCGTTACAAGCGATACCTGTTTATTTGTAACTATTTCCGATTCAGAGAAATTATTCAACTTCGACTTCGTTAGGGCTAAATGACCGATAAAAAAATAAAGGTTCTATTTTTTCCTGCATGGTATCCAACAAAGTACGATCCTATGGCAGGGCTTTTTGTACAAAATCATGCAAAAGCAGTTTCCAATTTTTGTGATGTTGCGGTTTTGTATGCTCAACCTATTATTGATTTAAAGGATTCCCAAAAAATTTCAATTGAAAATTACCAAAAGTTTAATGAAGTCAGAGTTTTTTATAGAAAATCTAACTCTAAAATAATTTCCTTTTACCGCTTATGTCATGCATACTCAACTGGGTATAAAAAATTACGTGCTATTTGGGGCAAACCAGATATAAATCATGTTCACATTCTTACAAGAGCTGCAATTCCTGCATTGTATTTGAAATTTGTAAATAAAATACCTTTTGGGATAACAGAACATTGGAGTCGATATTTGCCTGAGAATTTTCACTATCGTGGTTTTATTCGTAAAACCATATCCAATATGGCAATTCGAAAAAGCAGTTTTCTAACAACTGTAAGTGAAGTCTTATACACTGGTATGAAAAACTGCGGTCTAGCACATAAAAACCACTCGATCATTTCAAACGTTGTAGATTTTGATCGTTTTGAACTGTCCACCAGCACTAAAAACGATGTTTACACCTTCCTGCACGTAAGTTGTTTCGATGAAAAGGCAAAAAACATAAAAGGAATAATTAGTGCTTTTGACGCTTTTTCAAAAAATAATTCAAAAATTGAATTGCAAATTGTTGGTAGCGGACCCAATTTTAATGAGGTTTTTAAGTATTCAAAAAAATTCAAATCAAACATTCTTTTCAAAGGAGTTTTAGAAGGCGATAAACTTTTAAATGCTTATAAAAACTGTGATGCTTTTGTATTGTTCAGTAATTTTGAGAGTCAAGGTATAGTTTTGATAGAAGCATTAGCTTGTGGTAAACCTGTAATAGCTACTAAAGTTGGTGGAATACCTGAGATTATAACTAGTAACAATGGCATTTTGGTAAGCCCAGGGAATGAAAAAGAACTAGCAAAAGCAATGTCAGACGTACACACCAATAAGATTACATTTGACCCAACACTATTAAGAAAAAGTGTGGTAGACAAGTTTGATTCAGAGAAAATTGGTAAAAAATTCTACACCCTTTATTTGAATACATTAAATGCATAAAATTAAGGTAGGTGTTCTTGCAAATACACGTTTGCTGCAAAGTTGGCAACGAGAAGTCCTAGATGAACTTAAAAAGCTTCCAGAGGTTGAAATTAATCTATTGATTTTACCAGTTGAATCTAATTCTAGTAAGAATTGGCTTGCAAAAATTTCAGGGTATGCCGTTTCTAAATTATTCTTTAAAGTCTTTGAGCGATTTTTATTTAAGCCTGAAGCAAGAGATATGGTTGAATGTGAAGACATTTTTGAATTCTCAAAACAAATCCATGTTCGAACTACCCTATCAGAAAATAACCGACAGAAAGTTATTGAAGACGATCTTCATTTAATAAAAGAAGCTAAACTCGATTTAATGCTTCGTTTTGGATTTGGAATACTTGAAGGTGAAGTGCTAAATTGTGCAAAGCATGGCATTTGGTCCTATCATCATGGCAACCCTAAAGTTTTTAGAGGTGGTCCAGCAGGTTTTTGGGAGATCTATAAAGGTAAACCAACCACCGGAGCAATTCTTCAACGTTTAAACTCCAAATTAGATGGTGGACAAATCTTAGAAAAAGGAATTTTTAAAACGGTTTCACATTCTTATGCAGAACAAATAAACACACTCTATTATTCTTCTGCAGTTTGGGTGAAAAGATGTGTTCAAAAAGTAATTCTTGGCCAGGATTTAAATGCAAGAGTCCCAGAGACAAAAGGGAAAATCTATAAAGCGCCAACAAATATACACCTACTATTTTTTCTTTTTATTGTAAGTTTTAATCGCATTAAATTGCACGTAAAAGATTTGATTTTTATGGAAGAATGGACTATTGGACATGTTTCTAAACCAATTCATTCTATTTTGGAAGAAGAAATTACAGGTATTGAATGGCAACCAACAAACAAAAACCTAGGCTATTTGGCCGATCCATTTGAATTAGATGGTGATTTAATTTGTGAAAATTTTGATTATCTCACTGAAGATGCTGGCTTACTTCATCGAAATTCAGACATCTCTTTCCCAACCCACGTTAGCTACCCTTACAGTTTTAAAGAAAACGGTAATTGGTATGTTGTTCCAGAAACTTTTAATGAAAAAAAAGTAAGCCTATTTAAATGGAACAATGTTTTGGTTCATCAACACGACTTAATTAATGACTTTGCGGCAACTGACCCTACATTAATTAAGTACAACAACAAATGGTTTCTCTTTTGCGGGAAACATGAAAACCCTTCAAACACCAATTTATACCTGTTTTTTAGCGATTCGTTATTCGGTGAATTCAAACCCCACCCTTTAAATCCAATTAAAACAAATGTCAAAAATTCTCGACCTGCAGGTACTCCGTTTTACCACGAAAATAACTGGTACCGACCTGCGCAAAGTTGCTCTAAAACTTATGGTGAACAAGTGGTAATAAATAAGATAAATAAACTTAGTGAATTTGAATTTGAAGAAGAAGTCGTGAAGCGTATATCTGCTTCATCTTCTTGGTTGTTTAACAAAGGAATTCACACAATATCTAAATCAGAAAAAGGCTTTTATTTTGACGCCAAAAAACAAACAATAAATTTGTTGTTTATTCTAATACAGATAAAACGAAAATTTAATAGACTTTTGGAGAAAAATTAAAACCAAAAGGAATAATTAGTAGTAATTGTAAATTTGAAAGTATTATTAGGCTTATTTGCACTAATTTCTATAGGAATGAATGCAAACGCTCAATATGGAGAATCAATAAGAACTGGTCACCCAGGACAAGCAATTGGTGGTTTTGCCCTAGGACAAGGGGTTTTTCAAGTTCAATCTGGTATTGATCTTAATCCCAACTCTTCTAACCCAACAAACAAAATCACCACTATTGGTGAAGATGCAGTATTTAGATATGGAATTACTGAAACTTTTGAATGGCAGTACAATAAACTATACTTCAAGTGCAAAAGAATTAGGGCTAATAATTCATTCAACCGTAACCATTGGCTACGATGTGCCTGAACTTACTGCACAAATCATTTCAGAACTTCATAGCAATATTTAAGATGCATTTAACGAAGCTGGTTTAGAAATTCTATCACCACACTACAAAGCAGCTGGTGACGGTAACACCATGGCTTTGCTAGCGCAATACTTGCCGCCAACCTATGTTAGCCATTCATTTAAGGTAAAAATTGATAAGGATTAAGATTTCCGATAAAGATAAAAGAAAAAGAACATTCCCATAATCCCACTTAGCCATAAAAGTGATGCAGTTGCAATGGAGGCTGCCATTATTCCATATTTAGGAATAAAAAGATAGTTAAACCCAATGTTTAGTACTAAAACGGTTACTGCAGTTATTGCGTTGTAATTAGTTCTCCCTATTGCTGCTAACAACCCTCCAAATGGCGCCCTTAATAGATAAGCACCCATAACCCCAACTAGTAATACACTAAAAATAGGTGCCGAAAGTTTATATGTTTCACCAAATATCAACGAAATTATTTCTTCTGAAAAGAATAATCCTGTTCCCGTAATGCCAATTGTCAATGGAACAAAAATGCTATAATACTTCTTCAAATAATTAACTAAATAGCTTTTGTCTTTATAGTTATTTGCCAATAAAACGTAATCTGCTTTCATAAAAGTAACCGGAATAAATAGCAAATTTAAAGGTAAAATTGACCCTGTTCTATACAAGGCAATTTGAATTGGATCCTTCAATATGTTACCAATTAAAATAGTGTCAATTGAGAATAACAATTGAGAAGCCAAAGCTGCAAATCCTGTATAAATTCCATATTTGAACCATTCATTTTTATTTGATGCTTTTACTCTTTTAAACAAACCTTTCCAACTAATAAAAGGAGCATAAACAACCAATGGAACAACTAGTAATACTACTAAATAGCCTATTTCGTTCAAAAAATAGGTAAAAATGACCCCAAATAGGAGCAATACCAAATTGTACACTAAGTTTAAACTGGCATATTTCTTATTTTTTTTATCTAGTAATAGTTGTCCGTTTACAAATTCTAAGACAAAAAGACCAACCAACTGAAAGCTTAAAATTTGAAGCATCTTTGTGGAACCTGGCAAATTAAATGATACTAATGAAGCCAGTAAAAATAAGGCGATTGATGAACAAATAGCTGCCAATAATCCTCTGTTTAGAATTGCTTGATTAATTGCACTTTTTTCCAAATCGTTTTTTGCAATTGCACCAAAACGAACTAGGCTATGTTGCAGACCAAATCCATTAAAAGGGGCAATAAATGCTAAAATGGAGAGTGCATAACTCAGTTGTCCAAAGGTTTCCGGTGGCAGAATTTTAATAACCGCTAAGGATAACAAAAAACGGGCAATCTTACCTAGAAAGGAACTCCCTAAAAGATGAAAGCCAGCTTTACTATTAAAGTCTTTGACGGTATTTTTCCAGCTACTTATCACCTAGTTTATGTGTTGCACTTTCATGGCACTTAAAAGGGTTACAACTTTAGATATGGATTCGAAATTGTTCCTTTTGATTAGTTCCATGCAATTAGTTTTTAACTCCAGGTAGGGTTCTAGCCTATGCATTTCGTTGTTACAGTAATTTATTAAGGTTTGTTGTAAGTTTTCATTGGTACTAAACCAATATTCCTCAGGGCACATTGAAAAACTATCCTTCCCTTTGGCAATTTTAAGCAGTTTTCGCTTTGCTCTGCCTACTAATAAATTAAATTCACTTTTGGGCTTAGCATTGTACTTTTCCCAAAGATAGTTTGTTGTTTCTTTCTGATAAGTGTTGAGCCATTTCAAATAAAACTTATTATTTATCAACTCCTTTTCAGGGATAGAAAGGGTAAATCTTATTAATTCAGGATCACAAAATGGAGAAGTAGGATGTATTAAATCTTGAGCTAAATAATGCCCATTAGTGGTAAAATTAAATCGCCTTGAGTGTAGTAAAAATGCATTTTGACTTTTATAATTCGATGAGATTTTATCTACTTCATTCTCTATAGCTATTGCACTTGGCAAAAATGAAACTTGTGCCTTTGCGTTTGCTTTAACGTCCAAGTTTTGAAGTCCAGAACCCAATAGTCCATCGCCAAATATTCCTGTAAGTGTGCTATCAGCGTTGTTTTTTCCAATTGAAGCAAACAATTCATAAAAATGAGCTGCGGCACTATAATTTGTTAATCCGCCATTTAGCTCGGCTATTTTTTCTGGCTGAAACAAATGATTTGCCCGATCTAATGGTTCAAAAAAGTAATCAATACCCAAATCAGTTGCAATTTCTTTTGAAATTTGATGGTCCAAATAATCGCTTTGAGAGCAACAAATGGCTACAATCTTATTAGTAAAGTTTTTAGCCACAAAGGTCACCACCCTGCTATCCAAACCTCCACTTAAAGTACTTTGTATTTCACGGTTACTGGCAAATTCAACTCTTTTAAAAACTGCTTGCTCAAACTTGTTATTAAATTCTTCAATTAAACTATTTAATGAATAGTTTCTATTTTGGGGAATTTCATTAAAATCAGAATAAGTTGATTGACTTTCAATTTCGCCATTAAAATGAATACTTGTGCCGCCTCCAACTTTATTACACCCATTTATTAATGTACTATTACCAATTTGATAATCGTATGCCAATAACATATGTGCGCCTAGCTCCGAAAGCTCAATTTTTTCATTCTCCTTTATGAGTTGTTCCGAAATTTTTGGCGTGCTATGACCTACATATAACTTGGAGTTTCTTTTTGTCCAAAAAATTGGCAACAATGAACAATGATCTGTAAAAACACTTAACTCTCTACTTTGCTTGTTATAATACACTCCCCTAAACTCCCCATTTAGCTTATTTATGGCCGTTTTAATATCGGTAGTGCATATTAATCCCAATGCTTTTTCAAATGTTTCTACATCATACTCCTTATAAAGGTCATTTAAATTATAGATACAACCTTGCAAACGTATTGCAAAATACTGATTATCTACAATGTATGATTTGAAAGAATTGTCGGAAGTGCTGGAATTCAATGAAGAAAAATTCCATGGTGCTTTGAGGTCAATATGTCCGTAAAAAATGGCTTGCATTTAATACAAACTTAAGTATTTAGAAATAGGAATTGAGGTAAAAAACCACACGAAAAAAAAATAGAATGAGCCATTTTGTATTTTAAACGCAACCTTTTGTAAATAGTTGTAATTATTTGCTGATTTTCTTAAAATATTCGAGCATTAACACTAGATTCTGCCTTTTTTCTTTGGTTAACAGACTAATATAAAAAGGCTGTGTTTTCATTATGCCATACTTACTTTGTTTGTATAGTTCCAATTTATGCATCAATCCCCACATCTTACTGGTTATTTTGTATCCTTCAAAACCTTCAGAGTGGATTATAATTTTATCCTCTTGGGTGAAACTAATCATTAACTCAAGGCGACTCTCAATCATTAATATGTTAAAATAGTTTGGGCGACAAATTCCTGCATATAAAAAGGTGCCAAGAAAAACACTAACTGGAATTATGTAGGTTGTCCAGCTGTAAATTCTAAATGCAGCAACAGGAAGAATGCTTAAACAACACAAAACTATTGCTGTAAAAAAGAAAAAGATATAAGCCTTAGAGTTTTCTACCTCTTTGTACATAGGGGTTGCAGACATAAACCAAAGGTAGGGATTCTTATTTCAATTCATTACCCAAGCTTTAAATTTCAACTATTCCAACAGGGAATATATTATTCCAATTCGTGGGCAGCCATGCTTATTTCAATTCGCAAATTAGCAGTGTGAAAACGTCCATATTCCTTTTATTCTTGTTAATGTCTCATCTCAGCTTTTCTCAAGTTAAAGATGACTTTAATGATGGAGATTATCAATCTTCTCCACTATGGATGGCTGATTCAACTTATTGGACAATAAACGATTCATTTCAATTACAAACTCTAAAGAATAGCAGCAGTTCTAGTGTTTCTATTAGTACTGCAAGCAAGTTAGCCACAAGCTGCATTTGGTCCTTTGATGTTCATATGGCATTCAGCCCATCATCTTCTAACCGTTTGGAAGTTTTTTTGATTTCAGATTCTTCAGATTTAACAAAAGCACAAAACGGTTACTTTTTAAGAATTGGTAAGTCGGGAAGTGAGGATGGAATTGATTTATATAGATTAAAAAATGGTTCTTCATCTAAAATAATTTCGGGAAGAACAAGCACAGTCTCTAATGACGAAAATCATTTTAATATAAAGGTTATTCGTCATACAAGTGGTTTATGGAATTTATTCTCTGACACTTCCTTTAATCAAAATTACCTTATAGAAGATTCAGTTTCAGACAACGAAATTAAAATCGGTGCATTTTTTGGATTTTTGGCAAAGTACACAGTCTCAAGAAGTGACTTATTTAGTTTTGACAACATCAACATTGTGGAAATTCCAGATAGCATTCCACCACTATTAAAAGCCGTGTCCTTAATTAACGATTCTACCTTGTTAATCCAGGCAAATGAGAAATTGAATACTCTGAACACCCACAATTTATCAAACTACAGTTTAAACTCACAAAATTCATTTGCAACAAGAGTTCAGAATTTTAATGGGACCGATTTCGAACTTGTTTTTGACAACCTATTGTTAATAGATGGGCTAAACACTTTAAATATTAACTCATTGAAGGATTTTAAAGGAAATATTAGCAGCGAAATAGAGCATGTTTTTGAATTTGACAGACCTCAACTCTATTCAAAAGGAAATGTAATTATTACTGAAATAATGGCTGATCCTAGTCCGAGTGTTGATTTACCCGAGGTAGAATACATTGAGCTTTATAACGACTCGAAAGACACCATAAATTTGATTGGATGGCAGATTTCTGACCCAGTTACAACTACAACTATTTCAACCTTAAGGATGTTTCCAAATACCTACTTGATTTTATGCAAAGTTGGAGATGGTGAGTT
>JBLIDK010000053.1:0-12334 GCA_047632595.1 Sphingobacteriales bacterium | reverse complement strand
ATAATTGAAATTTAAAAGAATACTCTTGTTTTACAGGGCCAAAACAGATACTTTCCATAGTCAAAGAAGACCATCAACAACAGTTAAGCTTATTGACATCTGTTCCTGGCATAGGTCCAAAAACTGCCTTGTTTTTAATAATTGTAAGCAATGGTTTTTCAAAGTTTGCAACTGCGTCACCGCTTGGTAGTTAGGTTGGCATTACACCCACTATTCGTGAGTCTGGAAGCGGGGCGAGCGACAGGGCGATAATAAAAAAGTAGGCAATAAGAAGCTTCGAAATTTATTATTTCTAGGTTCTTTTAATGCTTGTAAACACATGAAAGCTTGTAGAGAACTTTTCAAGCGAATAGTTAACAAAAGGAAAAGCAAAAAACTAGCCCTAATTGCTGTAGCGTATAAGCTAATCAAACAGTGTTTTGCTATCGCAAAATCGGCTAGACCTTACAACGAAACCTACGTTTCTGTTTTGTCTAGATAGTTAGAAAAAACATACAATAAAAAAGCTCAAAGAATCAATAAGTGAATCTCTGAGCCTAGCATAATAGTGTCTCAAATTAAGGAAGAAATTGTTTGTTTTTATTTCAGTTCTTTGTTGTAGTGTGTTTTTATTGTTTCGTCAAGATATATTTATCTCCATTATTTTTTGTCAAAATCAAGGTGTTACCATTTAAACTAAAATTCCATTCATCACCTAAAATCAGAGTCCAATCAAATTCGGCAGTCCAAACACAGGCATTTCCAAAAGTGATTAAATTTCCCGAAATCGAATATGTACCATTACATAAAGCTGGAAATTTAATAATTTCACTTTCACCAGTCCAAGAACCATTCGTAAATGTTAAATCGACATTAGAAGTATTACCATTTCGTTCAAAAATTCCGAGATATACTCCGTCAATATTCGGTTGAGAATTATCATCATCATTATTACAAGCCAAAGTTGTGATTAAAATTCCGATTAAAATTAAAATTTTTGGTTTCATAATATATTTTATCTGTTAGATGTGTTTTTCTGCCAAAGGTTGCGTCAAATGCACTGCAACGGTTTTAATAAACGCTGGGCGGTGTTAATTTAGCGAGGTTAAGATACGAGATTTTCATTATCAGTAAAAGGCGTCATTTGAAATCGCAGTTAACCGCCTTGCGTTTATTTGTTATTGTAGCAGGTTTTATTTTTTGTTTCTGTTCAGAATACTCACTATTAGATTTTTAACTACGACCATTTCATCTGGTTTACTTGAGGCTGCGAATAAAGTAATACTCGCTAATGCTTCATTGCTGATTATCATGGTGCCATCATTATTTGAAAGAGCATGATTATTTTCAAGGAATAAAAGAAAACAGGCTGCTGCTATTCTTTTGTTGCCATCAGTAAATGCATGATTCTTGATTATTAGATATAAAAGGGTAGCAGCTTTTTCTTCAAGGCTGGGGTAAAAGTCTTGTTGATCAAATCCCTTTGAAATCTGAGATATAGCGCTTTCGAAGCTTTTATCTTTTTCAAGGCCACAAACATCAGACTCGAACTCTAGCTTCATTTGATTTATTAAGGATTGGTATTCCTCTTTTGATGGGAACGTTGCAGGCAGGTCTTAAGGAAAGACCGTCGGTATCAAGTCTTTCGTGATCATAGTCGTCCAAGAGGGTTAGCTCTTTTGTAAACTTGTTAAGCCACTCAAGTCCTTGAACTAACGGGAGAAATTTATTTTCGGAAGGGTATAAAGTGGTATCTAACCATTGTTACGCTTGTACTGATAAACTCATAATTGATAGAATTAAAGTATTAGTAAATGTTTCATGCTTTATTTTTATTCCACATCTGTGTCTCACGGACTGGTTATTTTGATCTTAGCTTGGTCTGTAGGGCACAGACCATGGGAGAAGTCTACTTTTTTCTTCGAGAATGGTAAGGACATAAATCCTAAATATTATTGCAAGCCATCAACAAACATTCTGAAGTATTGTGCGAATAGTTCTTGCTCCTCTAAATGAGCCAAATGAGCACTATTTTCTAAAATGACCATTTCTTTGTCTGAAAAATCAGGACCACCAATACTCTTGTAGGCATCAAAGCCCATTTCAATAGTGTTTACGCCATCATGCCTACCCCAGATGACCAATGAAGGTATTTTGATTTTTGCCATTTGGGGACTTAGGTTCAATTTCAATATGTTAAAATGTTTTGTTAGATACCCGCCATTAAAAAATATTGAAAGAGACAAATACGAATTCATGCTACCCCATGCCCCAACTTCAGGTCCTAGTAATACTTGATTAGGATCATATTGATAAGCATTTGTATTTGTAAGGTAGCCATCGTATTTAAAATAGTTTTCTTTAATGGTCATATCAGGAACGGTTGCGCACCAATCCCGTGCTTCAATCCAGTAATCAACATCTATTCCATTATCAATTTGTGTTTGTGCATATTCTTTTACAAACACAACCGATTTTGGAATTCCTTCAAGAAGATTATGGCCACTGTTCATGCAAATGAATCCGGTTACTTTATCCTGATAGTTGCCCGTACTTAAATATGCGCTTCCTAATGCACCTCCCCAGCTTACGCCATATATAATAATTCTGGGATTGCCGTGTCGCAAATTAATGGCATCAATTACCAAATCAAGATCCTCTACATATTGATCTACGGTAAACGTGATGGGGTCGGGATTACCCTGAGAAAGTCCTGACGCGCGCTGGTCCCAATAAACAAAAGCATAATCATTTTCCAATTCTTCTGCCACAGGAAGAAATGAGACTAATGATGCATTGCTCCCAGGTCCACCATGAACAAAAAGGATAAATACTCTTGATTCAAGATTCCCTTTAACAAAGACAGGCATTATGGCTCCTTTGTTTTCTACAAAGAAATGATCGCCCGTGTAGAAATTTTCTTTTTCACAGGACGTGAATAGCAATGCCGTCGCTATCGCAGTTAAGATGATATAGATTTTCATAGTCGTTATTTTTTTCTGAATTTATAGGTCACTCCAACTTTCGCTGCAAGGTGAGGTAGGAAAATATGATTGAAATTTGATTGATAATAAGCCTCAGCCCCAATATGTACGGTAAATGGGGCGTTGTTTTTTCTAGTACCATCCCAGCCGAGTAAAAACGATGCGTTGGGCATAAAATGAGAAGAACCCCAATTTGGTGCTTTTTCAACACTGCCATCAGAAACCCTGCGATAAATTGTCCCCGCAGGAAATGAGTGCATGTACCCCACTCCCAGATTCATATCAACAAATAACGAACTGATCGGTAATCGAGCGCCAATACTTGATTTAAGAAATAGAGCAGTATTGTTCCATTTATGCCAATAACCTCCCAATTCTGAGTCCCAGTGTACAGTAACCCAGTTTTTCTTAGCCAATGTATAGTCTACACCCATAGTCAGGCCAGGGTGTAGCACCAATTCGCCAAAGTAATCAAGCTTGAATGCTACCTTGTCATTATAGACAAATCGGGAGAAGGCGCTTCGCTTTTCTTTCGGCATCTCAGCGTTTTGACCGTAACTTTTGAACATCATCAAGAACACAATCGAAAGTGCAATAAATAGAATTTTGGTTTTCATTACAAGTCTGTTTTTAAGCATTACATTTTTCGTTGATAAGAACAGGGCAAAAGTGAAGTTTTGCCTAGCAGAAAACGTTCTGTATTGTGGTCAAGTGGTTCGGAATTACATTTCCGAACTAGTTTGGGTGAAAGCAATAAGAATTTGTGGGTTTGCAGAAGGTCACGTCTGTTTCCTGGTGGACAGCTAGAATTGGTATCCGATATTGACTCGGAAATCGAGGTTACTGCCGAATGTATCAAATAGATTTTGAGTGCCGATGTAGTCGTTGTAAGGATTCTTTGTCCGTTTGCTGTGGGTGAAGGTTTCAAAGTTTACACTTGTTCCGAGATACGCACCTTTAAATAAACTGATTTGCATACCGTAGCCTCCACTTAAAAATAAGTACTATTAGGTTGCAGGAAAATATAATTTTTTCAATTGATTGACATAGGAACAAGACAGAATCAGAAACAGATTGTATTTGTTAGTCCTTCCGTTTGGAAAATATTTATCGTTGAATTCCCCGCTTCCTATTCGTTGGTTTTTTGATCCAAATGGATAAAAGCCAATACCAATTTCAAATTGACTTTTTTCGCTGAAATAAGACGCACTTGGTGCAAAACCAATTGCGTTTATTTCAGTATTAAAGCTTGAATTCAAAGTGAAGCCCCAACTATTGCTCGTGGTATCGCTTTTTTGAGCGCTACCCTAGTAAGGAATCAGACTGATTAGTAAGATAAAAAGTGGATATTTCATTGGATTGATTTTTAATTATTGGAATATTCTTCTTCTAAAACTCTAATAATCCTGTTGTGTACTTTTTCAAATTCAAACCAATACCAGAAACCATCGGCACTGGTATTTACGAATTGAACAACAACATCGTCTATATCTTCATGATAGCGGGCAATACTTTGATATCCGGGTAGTTCGTATTCGTAAACGGAGGAATAAATTGCCTGCTCATCTTCGGTAAATAAGGTACCGTCAATTAATGCACGCAAGAAAATTCCAACATCCTTTGCAGTGGCTACCATCGATCCACCCGGGTGGATAAAATCGCTGTATTTAATATCATTTTCATAGTCAACATAATATCCACTCATTACATCGTCTATGTCAACTTCACTAAGCAAATTGTAGGAGTTGTATAGTGCAAGCGGTTCGAGAATTTCATCCTTTAAATATTGGTGATGACTGTATCCGAGTGTTCGATCCAGTATCTCACCAATCAGCAAATAATTGGTATTTGAATACTTGTATTTTTTATCGGGTTTAAAGTCGGCAGGTTGATCTAGAACTAAGTCGTAGACTTCACTGTTGATCTTGAACGGATTGTCCCATGGATAATCGGGGTGATCAGCGTAATCAGATATGCCACTGCGATGTTGTAGCAACATCCGTAAGGTAATCTCATCAGAATATTCGATGCCTTCAGCAAGATCAGGCAAAAGATCCGTCAGCGTATTATCTAAAGACAAAAAATGATTGGCAATCAGTTTGCTGGTGGCAGCGGCAATGTATAATTTGCTAATGCTTGCAATTTTAAATAAGGACTGCGGGTTAGCAGGAATCAGGTTTTCTCTATTCTTCCATCCAGCATTGTAAAACGTTGATTTTTCAGCTTGATTGACAAATACAATGGTGCCGTCAAATCCACTTTCAATGCATTTATCAAGTACTTTCTGAATCGTAGAGGGGAAGAAAATCAAATCCTTGGTACAGCCTGTTAAGACCATGAGAGACAAGATTCCGCCAATGGTTAAATTCCCTAATGCTTTACTTTTAGTTCAATTTTTCATACGCTACACATGTAATGTTGACTATAAAAACCAAGATCCCGGGTTGTTTAGGAGTTGGGATCTAGTTGATTTACGGGAACAAAAGTAGGGAGAGAAAATCCCCAGGAGGTTCGGATTTCGATGAAGCCTGTTCGGGATTATAAATCGGAACTGAATGAGTTTTTGGTAGCGAGAAGTTACTCTCCTTTAAGAAACTCTTTGGGTGTTAAACCTGTCTCTTTTTTGAAGTAGGTATTGAATACTGTTTTGGAGTTGAAACCACTGTTGTACGCCAAGCCTAAAACCGTGATATTGTCGTTGGCCGGATCTTTCGCTAAGGTTTTAAACGTTTCAACGCGATACCGATTGATAAATTCGTTGAAGTTTTTGCCAAGACTTACATTGAGCAACCACGAAAGTTGATTGGGCTGCATGTTTATCATACTCGCTAATGAGCGCAGCGATATGTCCGGATTTAAGTAAGGTGTCTCGTCCGTCATAAAATGAAGCAATTGCTTGCGATATATCTCTACATCACTTTCTTCGAGTAATGCCTTCTTTTTGCTCAAGCCCGACAAGCGTTCTGTTTTGCTGTGATTCTCCGGCTGGTGCGTTAGGCCTTTTGTTTTGAAAACGCTATCGAAGATTTTATATCTGGGGTCATGCAACAGCAAATTGAAAGCTGGGTTTTCTTTATAAAAGTTGAGATAGTACTTGTTTGCTTTCAGATCGTTCGATATTTCTTCAAATGCCAAATCAACATTACCCAAATAGATGTTGATAATTACTTCAGCATTTTCTTCTGAAGCCAAATGTAAATTTTGAGCGGCTTGTTTGGTTTTCAGCAAATACGCTTTTGCATTTTCGAAATCACCTTTGGTGGCGTATACAATGCCCATACCAGCATAATACATTTCAGTTCTTTCTGGTGAAATGGGAACCGTTTTATAATGCTCAAGCGCCTCATCGTAATTTTTAAGACGGGTTAAAATGGTACCCTTCAAACAGTAGCCATTGGTATGATGTGGCAGTAGTGCCAGCATCGCGTTTATCTCAACCAATGCCTTTTCATGCCTCCCTAGTCGTAGCAAGGCGGCAGCATGGTAATAGATGTTAGCAGGCGAGAGGGGGTCTATTTCTATCGCTTTTTTTACACGTGCAATGGCTCTTTCTGGGTTGTCGGTTAAAACATCTAGCACAGATCCACCTAAAAGTGCGTTAACATAATTCGGACGATATTTTAAAGCCAAGTCGAGAGAGCTTTGAGCTTTGTCCAAATCTTTCTCAAAAAAATATTTGACCATTCCAAAAGAATAATTGGCCTCAGGATCGGTTGGGTCAAGGTGAATTGCTTTTTCTGCCGCAGCTTTTGAAATCGCAAAAGCCTCGTGAGATGGAATGGCACGAATCAACCCTAAATACCCGTAATAGATAGCTTCTGATGCATGATAAAAAGGACAAGAAGAATCTCGTTTTATAGCTTCTTTGATTTGCTCAATAGCGAGCAGGATGTCTTCCTTTTGAAATTTGTAGAAGTTGGATTTGCTTTTCAGATACAGCTCATACGCACTGATGGTGCTGTGTTTTTTCGTAGAAGCTTCTTCAATTTCAAAATGGCCGATGTGCTCGCGTGTCTTTTCAGCAACCGCCATGGCCACTTCATCTTGTATTTCGAAGATGTCATCTAACTTTCTGTCCCATGTTTCTGACCAAAAATGAAAATCTTCTTCTACCTGAATTAACTGAGCCGTAATGCGTATTGTCTTTCTGGATAATCGCACACTGCCTTCTAAAATCGTGGATACATTTAGTTGCTTACCAATTTCTGCAATGGGCTGGTTTTTCGCTTTGAAGAAGAAAGAAGAGGTGCGAGAAGTAACCTTGATTCCATCAATTTTCGCCAACACATTGATGATTTCTTCTGTAATTCCATCACTGAAATATTCATTCTCAACATTAGAACTCATGTTTACGAATGGGAGTACAGCTATGGTTTTGTTTTTCAACTTTATTTCCTTTTTGGTTTCACTTTGTAGCTGCGCCTATCTTAAATTAATTGTCTATAACGAGACCAATAATTTCCTATTGATTCATTAATTTAAGCACATAAAATGCCTTATCCATAATTCCTATCGGCAGACTTACTTATAAAAAATGAAAAAAAGGTCAAAAGAGGTGCATTCTACATGGTTTCAAATTATTGTCTACGAGGTAGCTTTCGCCCCATCATTTTACTTTTAGCAATGCACCCGCCTCAGAATTCTGCACGGGTTGTAAAATCCTTGACACCAATTAAAAATCGAGCTCGCAATTGACCACATTTCTCGTTATCAAAATTACTTTTTAAAAATCAAAAATCCAGTAGTAGGCATTTTAAAGGGAGAATTTTGAGTAGCGTTTTTTTTAATCTTCTAAAAACAAGGATTAACACTTTTATTTTCAGTTGTCCTTTTGCCTTTTCTCCGCAAACCAAATTTAGCTCGGAGTAATTATTTTCTTTCCTGAAATAAGGAGAATGGCTATAACGTTTTGCAGCTAAAAGAAGTCGGCGATTTCGTAGACGAAAACTTTCTGCCAGCACTGAACTTGATAGGAGGCAAAAAACTTCATTTAACCACTGAACCGCCAATTTCTTGCAGGTGCTGTTAGCGGATGCCCTTTTTATTCGTCAAGTTGTTTGTTTAGCATTTCAAATTTATTAATAATTTCGTCTAATTTAGCTTGTTGTTTTTTAATTTGTTTCGGTCGCAAATAAAACCAATTAAATAGTATCCAAATTGTGGTAATTCCGTAAGCAAATATTCCCCAAAAAGTTGTCATTCGTGATGTGTATTCATACATATACAAACCAATTCCTATTGAAAGCAAAACAAAATACAAATTCAACATTGTTGTTTGTAAAAAATATTGCTTTGTTTTCATGGCTAATAAGTCTTTTAGATATTCACTATTGCTTTGTGTATTCCTTGTTTTTTTAAATAGTGAAAAGCTTTGATTATATGTAAACAGATAAATGGCTATTGCAAAAATGATTAATATAATTCCAATTTTTGTTGTCAAAAATTGTGGTTGATAATAAACCCAAATGAAGATAATAAAAATGGATATCGCAATTAGTAATAAATTTGTTACGACTAATTTTCTCAAATTTGACGTTTTTAATTTATTAATTTTCAAAAATAAATCATCTGTGTTTGGTTGGCTTGTAGTTTGTTGTGCCCACAAGTCTTTAAAATTTATATTATTGTCCATTGTCCTTAAATTTTCGAGTTAATTTTTCTTTTATTCTGTGAATTTTTACTCGTATGTTAGATTCAGAAAGACCCACAATATTAGCTATTTCGGCCTGTTTTATATTTTCCAACTCAAGCGAAATTATAATACGATCTGTTTCTGGCAATTCAGAAATGCACTTATACAAAAATTGAATTTTGGGTTCAATATTTACTTGCTTTTCTTCTATTAAATTTAATGGCAATTCAGCTCTTGGAAAACGATTTTGTTTTTCAATTTGTCGTAAACAATTATTTGCTGCAATTTTATAAATCCAAGTTCCAATATTTGCTTCGTTTCTAAATTTAGGAAGTTGTTGACAAACAATAATAAATGTTTCCTGAGCCATATCTTGTGCTATTTCATGGTCATTTACATAAGCCATGCACAAGCGAAATATTTTTTGCCAATAGCTTTTATATATTTCTTCAAACACCAGCATTTATCGTTTGCTTAATTTTATATTAGATGCTAAACTAAAGATTAAAATTAGAAAAATACCTACGGCAACATTTTTTGTTGCTATTCCAACTGCCGCTCCAATAAGAATTCCTTGTTTAGTTGGTATTAAGTAATTTAATTTTTTCATTGTAATTAATTTAAAAAGTTATTTAATTGGTTCAAATACCATTCTTTGTCATCATACATTATAAAATGCAGCCCTTTGTTGGAATATTGTAAGTTGGCCGTTTTCAAGTTTTTATATTGTTCTTCAATTGCAGGTTTTACATTTTTAAAAGATTCTTCTAATAAAATCAGAGAAGGACATTTTATAGTTTTTATTTTCTCTCTCAAATCTGTATTCGAAAAATCGCAATACATTTCTGCAAATGTTTTTCTATCAGATTGAACACTCCAACCTACAACCAATTCTTGTTTTGAAGTATCTGCAAGAAGTCTAGGGATAGACATTTTTTGCATTTGATAAAATTGAGCTTCTGTTGCCACAGTCATTTGAGTAATCATTACAGAACAGTCTGTTTTTTCTACTGCTTTAAAGGTCGGATTCATCAATGCTGCTAAGCAGGGAAGTGCGTCAATTACAATTATTTTTTTAATAAGTTCTGGATAGTCAGAAGCAATAGCCAATGCCAATCCTCCACCCATACTGTGTCCAATTAAAATTGGTTTCTCAATTTTGTTTTCCTTAATATAGTCGGCAATATTAGTTTCCCAATTTGCGAATGTTGCATTTGCTTGTGGTTTAACTCCTGCAAAACCTGCCATTGTCAAGGTGTAACAAGTAAAATCTTTTTCGTATATAGATTTTGTTTCGTTCCAAACTTCTCCTGAACTGGCAAAACCAGGAATAAAAATGATTGATTGTTTGCCTTGTCCACTTATTTTTATGTCAAATGGATACGACTTGTTTAGTCCAAAAAGATTTACACATAAAGCAGTAAATAAAAATACGGTAGAGAAAAATTTGATTTTGTTCATTTTGTATATTTTTTAGTTTGTTTCTCATTTAGATACGAGCTTGTCTAAAATGTTACAGTCTTCTAAAAAATAATTTCAAAATGCCCTAAAATGTCTATTAGGAAGCTTGTTCCGCAGGGTTTCCGCTAACGCATGTGTATAAAACGTGCTTTGCTGCTTTAAGTACTTATAAAAATAATAATTTTTGCCAAAGTTCCAGTTTACCACTGAACAAATTAAAAGAACCAAAGCAAACCAATCAAATGCAGGGATGCAACCTGCAACTTATTTGCTTGTAGCACAAGCAAATATTATGGTGTAACCTGCTAAAGCTTCAAGTAACCACAACAGCAAGTAACCGCATGTTTTATTACACCTTGTTAGCCTCGGTTATTTTTTCTTTAGTGCCTCAATTCTTTCTTTATAGGAATCATCTCCACTTATTTTATAAGCTGTAGTTACAAATTTTATAGCATTGTCATTATCCCCATTTCTTTCATAATAATCGGCCATAGAATCGTAGCTATTGGGGCTATTTGGGTAATACTCAATGGTAAGTTCAAAGAACATCTTAGCTCTTTCCATTTGGCCCATATCCATACTCATGTAACCCTGCATATTTATTAAGAATTCGGGAAAAGGAGGTACAGCGTAGCCGAAATGCGTTTCAAGTTTATGTTGGCGATACCTAACAATCTTATTAATTTCATTTGCGGTGGTAGTTGGCGCATTATGTTTGTCAATATTTTCCATCTGGTACCATTCAAAAACAGAAATTAAACCATCCATAATGGAAGGAAAGGAAATAGTACCATGTAAATCTCTTGGATAATACTTCCATTCAAAAGCTAATTCATTTTGCTTATTTTGATTCAATACTTCAGAAAAAGCAATATTAGATCGTGAAAATAGGGTTAAGTCTGTTGTGTCTTTTTTTATTTCATTTAAGGTCATTCCCGTTTTCTGCATATATACATGTCCTGCTAGCGACATAAATAATGACTTCCCTTTGTAATTAGCACTGGAAACTTTATCTCTTAATTCCTTAATTAATCGTTGATTATTCCAATCCAAACTAGGATCAATCGCCAAATAATTGGAAAACAACTCTGGGTGATGAACTAGCGAATAAAGAGTAAATAAGCCTCCATAAGAATGACCAATTAACGTTCGGAAATTGGTGACAGGATATTTATTTTCCACAAATGGAATTAGTTCAGTCTCTATAAACTTACTAAAATTGAGAGCCTCTCCGTTTTCTTGTTTAAAAGGACTTCCATACATCTCAGTTACTTTTGAAGTTGTTAAGTCACGCATTCTATTTTTATCGTTTGAAATGCCAACAATAACCATTTCTGGTGTAATACCACCGCTATAATAGTTTAGTACATCATTCACTGTAGGGAGAAATACTTCACCATCTAAAACAAAAACTACTGGGTATTTTATGTTTTCATCGGGCTTGTAATCTGCAGGGAGTTGCACATAAATTTTCCTGTATTCTTTAAGGCTTTCGGAATATATGCTATCCAAAGCACCAACTTTTTGTAAAAACTGAACATTTTGATTATTTTGAGCATTTGCAAATTGTTGTAAGAAGATAGCAAGTCCTGTAATTAAAAATAGTTTAATTTTATTCATCATTTGTTTGTGTTTAATTGAGCATAACGGGAGACTTCGCAAAAACGCTCTATTATTTTGATATTCAAAATTGACAAGACCTTATTAGCCTTCTGTGGGCACTAAGGTATGTTTTTATAAAAAGTTGGTCCTGCTAATCTGATTTCCCAGAGGGCATAAAATGGCTAGAAAGCGTTCTATTTGGCGGTTTAAATAATTAATAAGGCCCTTTAGCCTAGCGAGTAACACTTTGGGGCCAAGTATATTCAAAGTACGGAGTAAATTGTAAACACTAAAGCAGAGGTAGACCGCACTAAGGATATTTTCTTTACCCCTCATTAGGGTGTAGGTAAAGCCCCGGTGTCTTTTCAAAGTTCCAAATTGATGTTCGCTTACTTGCTGTCTAAGTCGATAGTAATCGGGGTTTTCGTGGACGCGCTTTGCCTTGTTCTCCAACTCCTCTTGGTGGATGCCCCTTTTAATAAATCGTCCGTTTTTGTTGGTGGTGCATAAATGACGAAGGCAAACCATGCCGGTAGCCATACATATAAAGCTTTAATAGTAGGCCAGGGTGATAAGGTGGGCGGCCTTGAGACTCATGTTGGGCGTGAGTAAATCCTAACTTACTAAGCGGAAGTGCATCTACAAAAAGGTCTACTAGCCGAGCATTGGAATCTAA
>JBLIDK010000052.1:0-12431 GCA_047632595.1 Sphingobacteriales bacterium | reverse complement strand
ATAATGTTGAACTGATTGTTGATGAAGATGGAGAAATAGCAAAACTATTTGGTGCTAAAACTTTAGGGCATATTGGAGCTTACAATAAATAGGGTATCTTAAGTTTTTCAGGTGGTATAACTTCTGGTAGGGCTCATGAAGCTCAACGTTCAGGCTATGAGGTGTAGGAACGGTTTGGTTAGTTAGGCCTATGCTTTATAGCCATTGTTAGGCAACGCTTTAATTATTTCATAAGCTAAGTATGCTATCCACCCAAAGATTACCATACTCGCTATTCTTTGGGTAAGCCCTCTATATTCTGCGGGGTCGAATCCTACGAGCATAGACCAGAAGTAAATGAATATTATTAATCCAGCCCCAATTGTAATTGAAAAATATTTTTTATTAATCGGGGTGCCTTTAAATTCATAACATGACACAAAAGGAAGAATCATCAAACTTAAACCGATTCCATAAAATCCATGCATTGGGTCACCCATGGGATATAACCCATTCGAAATCATAGAAACCCCAAAAACAATCAAAAGAATTGCTGAGAACAGGTTCTTTCTTCTGCTTATTCTTATTAAGCCAATAGATAGCAAAATGCAGGATAAACCCGTTAGAATTGCGCCAGCATTCAAAATTGTTTTAGCTGTTAAGTTATCTGTCAAGGTGATTTCACTAGCGTGTTGACTAATAGCGCTATACTCAGCAGTTAATATTCCTGCAATTAATACTGGAACAAAGAAATACAGTGGAGATAATATTGCTTGTTTTATTAATAGGTTCATTTTGTTGCTCTATGTTGCCTAACAAGCGAATAAACGCCACCAGTGCATTCATTCGCGTTGTATCAATATCTCAAATTTATCGAATTAAACCCAAACAAGCGATCGATTAATACTTTGCCAAATACTCAGTTTTAGACCCCTTAAGCCAACCACTCAAAAAAAGGTCCAACAATTTCTTGCTGAACCTTTACTATTATTCTAAACGAAAAGCTTTTACTTCTTATTCTCTTCGTTGGTTTCTTTGTTCTTTTTAGGGTCTTTTTTAGCCGTTTTAGCTGGCTTCTTACCTTTTACTGGTTGAACATGTATTTCTTCTGTAGCCTTATCATAGGTTATTTTTAAAACATCACCTTCTTTAAGCTTACCATTAAGAACTTCTTCAGCAATTGGATCTTCCAAGTACTTCTGTATCGCTCTCTTCAAAGGTCTTGCTCCAAAACTAGCGTCAAAGCCCCTCTCTGCTATAAACTCTTTTGCATTGTCAGCTAAATCAACTGTATAGCCAAGCTCGTTAACACGCTCATAAAGACCTTTAAGTTCAATATCAATAATTTTAAAGATGTCTTCTTGAACAAGCGAGTTAAACACAATTACATCATCTACTCTATTTAAAAATTCTGGTGCAAATGCTTTTTTCAATGCAGATTCAACCACACCTTTAGCATGAGTTGAGGCACTTCCTTTTTTAGCGGCAGTATTAAAACCAACTCCCATTCCAAAATCTTTCAATTGTCTAGAACCAATGTTGCTCGTCATGATGATTACGGCATTTTTAAAGTCAATTTTACGACCTAAACTATCTGTAAGTGTTCCATCATCTAAAACTTGTAATAAAATGTTAAATACATCTGGATGCGCTTTTTCAATCTCATCTAAAAGAATAACAGAATAAGGTTTACGTCTTACTTTTTCAGTTAACTGTCCACCTTCTTCATATCCTACATATCCTGGAGGCGCTCCAACTAATCTTGAAACCGCAAATTTCTCCATGTATTCACTCATGTCAATACGAATAAGTGCTTCATCACTGTCAAACATAAAACGAGCAAGCTCTTTAGCTAATTCCGTTTTACCAACACCAGTTGGACCTAAGAAAATAAATGAGCCAATTGGCTTTTTAGGATCTTTTAACCCAGCACGTGTACGTTGTATCGCTTTAGTAAGCTTCAATATTGCTTCATCCTGACCAATTATTTTCTTTTTCAGGGTTTCTGGCATGTGAATTAAACGAGCCGTATCACTTTGAGAAATTCTATTAAGAGGAACTCCAGTCATCATAGAAACAACTTCTGCAACACTTTCATCGGTTACATCGTAACGTTGATTCTTAGATTCTTTTTCCCATTTAGCTTTAGCACGCTCTAAATCTTCAATAAGATTCTTCTCGGTATCTCTCAGCTTGGCAGCTTCCTCATACTTTTGAGATTTTACCACACGGTTTTTCTCAATCTTAATGTCATCTACCTTTTTCTCAATTTCAATCACCTCTTTAGGAACATGAATGTTGGTAATGTGAACTCTACTACCCGCTTCATCCAAAGCATCTATTGCCTTATCTGGAAGATGACGATCACTAATATATCGTTGTGTCAACTTTACACACGCCTCAATTGCTGCATCGGTATAATTAACATTGTGATGCTCTTCGTATTTGTCTTTAATTTGATTTAAGATTTCAACTGTTTCTTCTGGAGAAGCAGGGTCTATAACCACTTTTTGGAATCTACGCTCTAATGCACCATCTTTTTCAATATACTGACGATACTCATCTAGTGTAGTCGCACCAATACATTGAATTTCTCCCCTTGCAAGGGCCGGTTTAAACATGTTAGAAGCATCTAAAGAGCCACTTGCTCCACCAGCACCAACAATTGTATGAAGTTCATCAATGAAAAGAATAACATCTGGAGATTTCTCCAATTCATTCATTACTGCATTCATTCTCTCTTCAAACTGTCCACGGTATTTTGTGCCCGCTACTAAACTAGCTAAGTCAAGAGTTACAATTCTTTTGTTAAATAGAACCCTCGAAACCTTACGTTGAGTAATTAGAAGTGCTAAGCCTTCAGCAATTGCCGATTTACCAACACCTGGTTCACCAATAAGAACAGGGTTGTTTTTCTTTCTTCTACTTAATATTTGAGAAACTCGCTCAATTTCTTTTTCACGACCAACAATTGGATCTAGTTTATTGTCTTCTGCAAGTTTGGTTAAATCTCGTCCAAAATTATCTAAAACAGGGGTTTTGGACTTAATATCACCCGCTTTTTTGGTCGTACCAGGACTTCCAAAATTGTCATCTTCTTTTCCGAACTCATCGTCATCATCTGGGGTATTTGGTGGTCCAGATTTTGCACGAGTTTCTGAGTCTAATAATTCTAATTCTGATTTGAATATGTCGTATGTCACGTTATATTGTCTTAAAATTTGTGAAGCAATGTTGTCTTCGTCACGAAGTATAGATAGCAATAAGTGTTCCGTTCCAATTAAATCACTTTTAAATATTTTAGCTTCTAAATAGGTGATTTTTAATACTTTTTCAGCCTGTTTAGTAAGCGGAATGTTACCAAGATTAATTCTGGTACCCGAAGCACCTTTAATGGCATCCTCAATTGATTTTTTAAGCTTCTTTTCATTAATTCCAAGTCCGCGTAAAATGTGCATAGCTAGGCCATCAGACTCACGTACTAAACCTAATAGTAAATGCTCTGTACCTATGTAGTCATGCCCTAATCTTAAAGCCTCTTCTCGGCTATAGGAGATTACATCTTTTACTCTTGGTGAAAATTTTGCTTCCATATGCTAATATTAATGCGTTTCTGTTGATAATGAATGAACGCTAATCTAAGGTATATGTTTTGTTCTTTTATACCACTTTTTAAATAACAAAAATCAAGCTGATTGCCTTTTTTCAAAGTAAATAAGGCAGAATCTGTCACAATTAGCTTTAAACTGATATTGTTATCATCTTTTAAGGTAGGTAATAAATTTAATATTTCTTGGGAGAAATTAGATTTTTATGCTCCATATCCAGAAATGTATAATCTAAAATCAACGAATGGTGAAAACGTGATGATTATAGTACATGAAATCTTCAGTTCAAGAAACTCCATTTTGTATCTTTGTTTTTCAATTTAATGCAATATGGAGATTCTGGAGATTTACAAACCCAAAAACAAAATTCGAATTGTAACTGCAGCATCATTATTTGATGGGCACGACGCCGCAATAAATATAATGCGCCGAATAATTCAATCGAGCGGGGCAGAAGTAATTCATTTAGGTCACGACCGTTCGGCTCAAGAAGTAGTAGAGTGCGCAATTCAAGAAGATGTTCAAGGTATTGCTCTTACTTCTTACCAAGGTGGCCACGTCGAATATTTTAAATACATCTACGATCTATTAAAAGAAAAAAACTCGCAACACATCAAGATTTTTGGTGGAGGAGGTGGAGTAATTCTACCTACCGAAGTGAAAGAATTGCATGATTACGGTATTGCTCGTATATATTCTCCTGATGATGGCCGTACAATGGGATTACAAGGAATGATAAATGACTTGATGTCTCAATGTGACTATCCAGTTGGAGAAAAATTAAACGGAGAATTCAAAAAATTAAACAAAAAAGACCAAGTAAGTATTGCTAGGGTGATTTCAGCTGCTGAAAATTTTCCAGAACAATACAAAACTAATTTGGATGAAATTCACGCTTTAGCGAAAAAATCTAAAACTCCTATTCTAGGAATTACCGGAACAGGCGGTTCAGGAAAATCATCTTTAGTAGATGAGCTTGTTCGTCGTTTTTTATTGGATTACAAAGACAAAAACATTGGAATTATTTCTGTAGATCCATCCAAAAAGAAAACTGGTGGAGCATTGCTTGGAGATAGAATTCGTATGAACTCTATTTTTAATGACAGAGTTTACATGCGTTCATTAGCAACAAGACAATCTAATCTGGCACTTTCTAAATATGTTCAAGAAGCTGTTGATATTCTAAAAGCATCCGAGTTTGATTTAATCATACTGGAAACCTCTGGTATTGGCCAATCTGATACTGAAATTTTAGACCATTCGGATGTAAGTCTTTATGTAATGACTCCTGAATACGGAGCGGCAACTCAATTAGAAAAAATTGATATGCTAGACTTCGCCAACATTATCGCATTAAACAAATTTGATAAAAGAGGGGCCTTAGATGCTTTACGCGATGTGAAAAAGCAATACAAGCGCAACCACCTTTTATGGGAAACACCAGATGAAGACTTACCTGTTTTTGGAACTATAGCCTCTCAATTTAACGACCCGGGAATGAATACTCTGTATTCAAAGGTGATGAATGAATTGGTTGACAAAACAGGCTGTGATTTAAAATCTAACCTTAAAGTTTCTGGAGAAATGTCTGAAAAGATATTTATTATTCCACCAAAACGTATTCGTTACCTTGCTGAAATTTCTGAAGGAAACAGGGCATATGACGAATGGGTGAACAAACAGTGTTTAATTGCTGATAACATTCAAAGCGTTAAAAAAACTATTACTTTATTAGATGACCAGAAGGATGATTTCATTCAAGTTTTAAATGATAAACTTCATAAGTTAGAGTTAGATTTCGACCCTAAAAACTACGAGGTAATAAAGAACTGGGAAGATAAAAAAGCACGCTATCAAAACGAAGAGTATGTTTTTGAGGTAAGAGGCAAGAAGATTGCCATCAAAACACATTCTGAAAGCCTATCTCATACGCAAATCCCAAAAGTAACCTTACCTAAGTATCAGTCTTGGGGAGATATTTTAAGATGGGTATTGCAAGAGAATGTGCCTGGAGAGTTTCCATACACTGCCGGAGTATTTCCATTTAAACGTGAAGGAGAAGACCCTACCAGAATGTTTGCTGGCGAAGGTGGACCTGAGAGAACTAACAAGCGTTTTCATTATGTTTCGTTAGGGATGCCTGCAAAAAGGCTTTCTACCGCATTCGATTCTGTAACTCTTTATGGAAGGGATCCAGATCATAGACCTGATATTTTCGGAAAAATAGGGAATGCTGGAGTTTCGATTTGCTGTTTAGATGATGCAAAAAGATTATACTCAGGATTCAATTTAGCAGATCCAAAAACGTCGGTTTCAATGACTATTAATGGTCCTGCTTCTATTGTTACTGGTTTTTTTATGAACGCAGCAATAGACCAACAATGTGAGCTTTATATCAAGGAAAATGCTCTAGAAAAGGAAGTTCAAGCCAAAATAGATGCCATTTTTAAGAAAAAAGGGATGTCGCAACCTAAGTATGCAGGTGATTTGCCTCAAGGTAACGATGGTTTAGGATTAATGCTTTTAGGTGTTTCTGGAGACATGGTGCTTCCTAAAGAAGTTTATGAGAAGATTAAAACAGAAACACTTCCAAAGGTTAGAGGTACTGTACAAGCTGATATTCTAAAAGAAGATCAAGCTCAAAACACCTGTATTTTCTCTACTGAATTTAGCTTGAGATTAATGGGAGACATGCAACAGTATTTTATTGATACTGGCATTAGAAACTTCTATTCTGTTTCCATTTCTGGATATCATATTGCTGAAGCTGGTGCAAATCCAATTACGCAATTAGGTTTTACTTTAGCAAACGGGTTTACTTATATTGAGTATTACTTAAGCAGAGGGATGGATATTAATAAGTTCGCTCCAAATCTTAGTTTTTTCTTCTCAAATGGAATAGATCCTGAATATGCCGTAATAGGTAGAGTAGCTAGAAGAATTTGGGCAAAAGCCTTAAAGCAAAAATATGGTGCAAATGAGCGCGCTCAAATGCTTAAGTACCATATTCAAACTTCAGGAAGGTCATTACATGCTCAAGAAATTGATTTTAATGATATTAGAACAACATTACAAGCGCTTTACGCGATATACGATAACTGTAATTCCTTACATACAAATGCATACGATGAAGCAATAACTACTCCAACTGAAGATTCTGTAAGACGTGCAATGGCAATACAACTTATTATCAATAAAGAATTAGGTTTAGCCAAAAATGAGAATCCTTTACAAGGTTCATTTATAATTGAAGAACTTACAGACTTAGTTGAAGAAGCAGTTTTAACCGAATTCGAAAGCATCACAGAAAGAGGAGGAGTTTTAGGAGCAATGGAAACCATGTACCAACGTGGTAAAATCCAAGAAGAAAGCATGTACTACGAGCACTTGAAACATTCTGGTGAATTTCCAATTATTGGGGTAAACACCTTTTTAAGTTCAAAAGGTTCTCCTACAATTATTCCTGGTGAAGTAATACGTGCTACGGAGGAAGAAAAAGAAGGGCAAATTCAAACCATTCTTGACCTGCATAAATGTTATGGCGAAGAAGCTGAAAAACAAATTGCTATAGTACAAGAGGCTTCAATTAAAAACGAGAATTTATTTAACGTATTAATGGAAGCCACTAAATACTGTAGTTTGGGTCAAATAACTGAACGAATGTTTGAAGTTGGCGGTCAGTATAGAAGAAATATGTAGTAACTTGGGAAGTTTATTTACTTCCTAACATTACCGCACTTCTTATCTTGAAAAGGTCTTCAATAGGATTAACACACATTACTGCTGTTTCTGTTAGATTGTTAATTAATTTAACACTATCAGGTCCCACTAAATATTCTTTTGCCTTTTTCTCTTTATAAGATCTAATAAGAATTAATGATGCATTTACTTTACTAGCGTAACGCATTATGTTTTCTTGATTATTTGCATCGCCATCTTCTGGTGAACACTCAACAAACTTTACTCCATTGTGCTCCAAGTTCTTCTTAGTATAACCCATGTTTAAATTAAGGTCTTTTTGTAAGAAGCTTTCTTTAGGGTTTGTTGGTAATAAATGAACGGTAGAATTAAAAATTCGTGCTAAAGAAATAGCATGAATTAACTTATGCTTGTTTTCTTTACTATCATCAACAGGGTAAACAATAGTGTCGTAACCCAAAGCTTTTACCCCTTTACTTTGAACAACTATAGTTGGAACAGGAGCAGAGGATATTACTTTAAGTGCAAAAGCACCCAAAACATGCTGCATGCCTTTAACACCATGAGTCCCCATTACAATGTAATTTACTTTTTCTTCAGTAGCAACTTCACCAATACTAGTAAAAATTCTTCCTTCAGCTAATTTATAATCAGCATCTACATTTTCAGAGCTTTTAATTTCACTAACCATTGCAGCTAATTTTACTTTCAATTGAGATTCAGTAGAATCACCTTTCTTTATTAAGTCTTTTGTTTTTGAATCAATAATATGAACTAGCAAAATTGAAAAGCCTGATTTTTTAGCAAGAGTTGAAGCGTGATTAAGCGCACACTCAGCTTGTTTAGAAAAATCGGTAGGAACTAAATATTGTATTGGAATAATTGTTGACACTCATATTATAGGTTAATATTGATTTATAATGCGTTTGATTTCAGCTAAATGTTCAGCTTTTTTACTTGTTCTTTTATTAATTGATGAGTTAGTGAAATATTGTTGTGATTCAAGAAATTTCACTTGTAATCGATTCCACTCTTTCTCATCCTTAATGATATTATGCTCTTGAAACTCTTTGAACAATGAATTTCCTATATCAAAAAAGTCTGGTCTACCTAAATAGTCTAAATCTGCATCGCAGATAATTTCTTCAAGTTTATTTGTTGGTCTTTGCGGAATTTTTGTTGCCATAATCATTTCACAAACTTTAGCTAAATCATGTTTTGAAAACCCAAATTCTGGCAAATACTTTTTTGCTAGAGCGCAGCTCTCTTCTTCATGATTTGCATAGGTATTTATAAATCCACTGTCGTGAAAATACGCTGCAGTAACTAAAAGTTCTTTATCCCTACCGGTGATATTTTCGGTTTCACACAAATCTAAAACTACATTTGCTACATCTAAAGTATGGTGTTTCCCGTGATAATACAGATTATCAGCAAGACTTTCTTCCATTAAATTTAGAATTTTATCCTTTGCGCTATTTACATCCATTGATTATTATACTAAGATTAAAAAAAATTGTCCTTCAAAGGAACCTTTAAATGGAATAATAAAGTTGCTCTTATGTTGCATCAAAAGCTATCTATTAGTACTAATTACTTACAATTATACTCTTATTATTTCTCTTTTTGTAAATTCATTATCTCCGATGGGTTAAATTTAAATGTTTTCACAAAATATTATGTAAAAAAAATTCGGACTTGTAACCCCTACTTTATAACCAAATTCCGTTGCTAATTGTTCAATGTTTAAATCGTAATTCTGAATATTACTGTTTATTGTAGAGGTTACATTTTCTAAAATAAAACTGTTGATCTAATGATTTTAATTCATTTGCATCTTTTAAGTTTAACACGTTTTCTTTAGCAGCTTTCCAAACTTTAGCCCTAGTTGTCATCAAATTAAAAAGTTTTTGAACTAGGTTTTGAGAATTAAATGGTTTTGAAGGATATGCTTTTGCCATCAGCAAAATTTTGAAACGACTCACAAACTGAAAATACAAGTCCATTTATGGAAAATGGATTAGTAGGAACAGTGAATTTTCGTTATTCAGACTTAGATAAATCTAAAAGTTGATTCACTAATAATAACCTGCTAGTATTTGCTTGAATTCCTTGTAGTTTAATTTTTTGCTCATCATCAGTTATCTCCTCCATTAAATCTTATGTAGGGCCTAAAATCAAGGTTAATAGCGTTCTGAACTCATGAGAAAAGTTAGCGAAAAATTCAGAATAGATCGAACTAGGTTTTATATCTTTCAAAAAAAAAAAGGATTTATTGAAGCAATTTAACGGGAATCTAAGTATTGAATAAATTTTATAACCCACTTTTTTTTAATATATTTAACTTTCAATTACTTGAATTAATTTAAAACACAGTGCTTTTACTTATTCCAATGATTAAAAAGCTTAAAATACTAACTATTCTTCTTGTTTGCATTAATGCATTATATGCCCAATCTAATGCCACATATGGCACTGACTTTTGGCTAGGATTTACACAAAATGGTTTTTTTGGTGGCCAAGACAGCAAATTAACCTTAACAATTAACGCAAGAGTTCTAAGTTTTGTGACGGTTTCAACAGAATTAGGAGACACCACTTTATTAGCTAATCCGGCACTACCTTTAGAATTAGAATTAGAAAATAGTTTTCAAGCAAGTACTGGAAAATCAACCAAAGGAATTCATGTTACGGCTACAGATTCTGTTTCTGTGGTAGCAACCAATAGCTCTTTCAGAACTAATGATAATTCATTAATCCTACCTATTGAACTTTTAGGAAATGAATACTATATAGGAACACATAATGAATCCTCTGCAACCGCTCAAATTTTAATTGTTGCTACCGAAGACAATACAGCTGTTGAATTAAGTGGTCCTAATTTCACTACCAAAAATATCATTTTAAGTAAAGGGCAGTGTTATCTATATGACCAAAGTATTGACTTAACAGGGTTTTACGTAATAGGAAAAGATCCTTGTAAGAAAATTGCCGTTTTTGCAGGCAATGAATGTACCTATGTAAATGGTCCGTTTTGCGATCATCTTTACGAACAAATGGTGCCAACTAATGGATTAGGAACTAAATATTTCACGGTTCCTTTATTGTCGAGAAAAAAAGGGGACCTGTTTAAGTTTCTTGCCACCACAGATAATACAGTGGTAAAGATTGATGGCAAAAATCGATTTTATTTAGATAAGGGAGACCATGGAGCGACCCAATTGGAAAGACCGTCGGTTATTGAAGCTAATTATCCAATTGCTGTTTGGCAATTAAGCAATAGTGGCACTTATGATGGAAATGAGAATACTGACCCGTTTCTTCTTCAATTAACTCCAGCTGATTTAGGTATTGAACGAACTAGTTTTAATACGGTGAATGGACAATCAGAAGAAAGGGTTGTTCATTATGTCAATGTTGTTTCTAAAACTTCGGATGTTGCCGGGGTCGTGTTAGATACAAACTTGGTAATTGACGATTTTAAGCCCTATGAATATGATAATTCATACTCTTACGCACAACTAACATTACCAGACTCTTTGTTAAACACTATTGTATCTCACCAAATTGCTTCGGGTACTGGAATTTTTAATGCGTACGTTTATGGTTACGCATATCACTATAGTTATGGTTATAACTTGGGTGGTACGATAATTCCAATTGAATATTCAATTGGAATTAATAATGAAGGAGTATATTGTTCCAATAGCCCAGTTCAATTTTCTATAGATGCACCTGTAGCGTTAAGTAAACCTAAAGTTGTTTGGAATTTTGGAGATGGACAATTTTCTTCAAATTTAAATCCAGTTCACTTATTCTCAAAATCAGGCGACTACATGGTTAAATGCACAGCTTATTTTGGTAGTGATTCATGTCTTGTGGTAGAAGATAGCGTTCAAGTAAGTATTGGTGGTTCAACAAAGGTCAACATTACCGCTTCGGCTAGTAAAACAGAAGCATGTGAAGGAGAACTACTACAACTTTATGCTACAGGCAGTGCGGCAGGATATCAATGGTTTCCTGAAGAAGGTATTACTAACCCAACTTCTGCAAACACCTCAGTTTATCCTAAAGAAACAACAACTTATTATGTAGTTGGCGTAGGAAATGATTGCGCTTCATCTGGGGTAGATTCTGTTCATTTGGATATCAGCCCTTTTGCCCATGCAAGTTTTACTTATACTATTGAAGAAACTAACTTGAACCTCCAAGCGAATGTTGACAACAGTAGCGACTTTTATACATGGAATATTAGCACTGCCTTTGGTGCAAAGTCCGGATCCAGTCTGAACTATGTATTCCCATATAATTTATATTTCAATGTTGAGCTAGTTACTGGGAATAAATGTGGCACTGATAGAGTAAGCAAAACATTTTTTATAAACAAAAATGGAGGTTCTGAAGATGGAGTTGGTGATAAAGGAACGGTTTCCGTTTATGAGCCTAAAGCAGAATCAGAGGGGGTATTTATCTATCCCAACCCAGTGAAATCAAATTATTTGTATCTAAAACTGCCAACATCTAATTCATATCAAATTGAAATAATTGATGTTCAAGGTCGAAAAATACAATCCACGAAAGTATTTAATACAACAACTAGTCAGATTGAAATTGACATAAGTACTCTAAGTCCAGGATTGTACAATTTATCAGCAATTTACATCTCAGAAAAATTAAGAGAATCTACTCAAATTAATTCTTTATTCATTCGCCAATAAAATATGATTTACTTTAAAGAATTAAACTTACACGTTTAAAATTTTTATTATTAGAAATTTTCCTTTTCTTCTCTGAATTTTATTTTGCTTTTTGTTTGCATTAATACTAATGCATTTTCATCAATAATGAAAGACGCTCCAATAGTTCAAAATGATTCTTCCAGTGGGCATGATTTAGAAATTCTTGTAATTGATATTTTGGCTAATGATACAGATTCTGAAAATTATGGAATTGTAGATAGCGAAAAATAAGAAGGAGATTGTAATGCGGATGTTATACAAAATTGGCGTGATGCAAATTAAATACTTTACAAATTAAGAGAAACCAACTGCTAATGGGTAAGCCAATAAGTAAGTTATGAGGGTCTCCAAAAACCTGTCCTTCGATACATCCCGACGCTCCTTCGTCTGTCGGGATACTCCTTAA
>JBLIDK010000051.1:0-12526 GCA_047632595.1 Sphingobacteriales bacterium | reverse complement strand
TGTCAGCGTTGTGAATATTCAAAAGAGAAAATGTATCCATCTAATAAAACAAAAGAAGATCCTATGTATTGCGATTATTGCAATCCCTAATTACTATTAACGAAATGAAATAATAACAAGTAAAATATAAACAAAGCCGCTAACACGGTATAAAAAACATAGGGTGTTTGTGCTTATCGAAAGGCCTGTGAATATTTATAAAATCTGCTAAATATAAAATTTGACATTTATAGAAGAAAAGATAAAAGCAATAGCGGTTTGGGTGAATACTCGAACCGTTTTGCATTTAATTAAGTATATTGCTATCCCAAAGATAAGTACATTTAAATTCGCTACTGCTCTTATAATAAACGTTGTATTCAATTAAAATCCATTTTCAAATTAAACAGGTATAAACCTTTTGTTAAGAAGAAAGTCCAAGTTTCAAACTAATCAATTATGAAGTATAAAAATTATTTCAAAACAACTAGCATTTGCTTGTTTTTAATATTCTTTACAATTATTAGTTGCAGCAAATCAGATGATTCAAACGAAACTATTGAAGAGACTTTACCTGAAACTGTTGACCTGACTAGTTTACCATTTGGAGGTGTAGGAGAAACACAAATCTTGATAAGAAGTCAAGGCGACCCTTTACCTGATTTTCTTTCCTTATGGCTATGCGGACTTCCTTTAAATGGAGCAGGTGCAAATAATGCAAGTGATTGGACGAACCCCGATGGCACGTGGAATTACGAAATTAAACCGCAAGTTGAAGGAAATGTAACTTGGAATCACTTATTTGAGATTACTTTAGATGAAAATGGTAACAGAATTATTACAGGCAACCAGTTACCAGACCATCCTACAGGAATATTTCCAATACAACCTGGAACTGTAGCTTTTCAATACGATGGAAATCCAAACGTTATTTCTGAACAAGTTGTAGATTATACATTACCTGCAATGCCAATGGTTGCAGATGAGCCCAATTGTGTGTTTTTTGGACCTGCTGGATTTTCTGTAACTGGTGCCGCTATATACCACGGTGCATCAACACTTGGAACAGATGCTGCAGCTCACGAAATACTTGATAGATTTGGAGGGCATACAGATGGTACGGAAAGATATCATTATCATTTTCCAGCTCAAGACCTTCAAGACCATATTCACGAACACGTTTCTGGTCATGGAGCACTTATGGGCTATATGCTAGATGGATTTGGAATATATGGCCCTCAGGGAGAAAATGGTGAGTTGCTTACTTCATCTGATTTAGACGAATGCCACGGACATACACATCCTATTCTTTGGGACGGACAAATGGTTGATTTATACCATTACCACTGGACATATGATTTTCCTTATAACATTGGTTGCTTTAAAGGCGAACCTCAATAAAAACAACTAATAAAATGAAAAACATAATATTAAGCCTGTTAATAGTCATAGTTTTTATTGGTATAGTTTCGTCTTGTTCAAAAGAAAATAATGAAGAAACTAAAATTGATTTACCTAATACAGAATCGCCCAATATCCTTTTTATTATTGCCGATGATTTAGGAAAAGATGCTATTAATGGATTTTCAGAAGGAAACATCAAACCAAATACACCAAATATTGATGTTATTAGAACTAGTGGAATTTCTTTTACTAACTTTTGGACAAATCCAACGTGTACACCAACTAGAGCTTCCATAATTACGGGGAAATATGGTTATAGAACTGGAGTAAAAGGTGTTGGTGATGAATTATCTATTTCGGAAACTACACTACAAGAATATATTAGTAGTGAAACTAACAATAAATACGAAACTGCAATTGTTGGAAAATGGCATCTTTCAGGCAACAATTCAGCTATAAACCCAGAAACATTTGGGATTGATTATTACGCTGGCCTTATTCGTGGTGCAGTAGATGATTATTACCAATGGCAATTAAGCGAAGACGGAGCTACAAGCCAGAATACAGAATACATAACAGAAGTTTTTACAGAACTATCAATAGATTGGATTAATCAACAATCTAAACCTTGGTTTATGTGGTTGGCATATAATGCGCCACATACGCCTTTTCACATGCCACCAAGTAATATGCACAGTCAAGGTAACCTACCAGCTTACAGTAATGGATTAGACCCAACTCCATACTATATGGCAGCTATTGAAGCAATGGATTTTCAGATTGGTAGATTATTGAACAATATTCCAGAAGAGGAAAGAAATAATACAATAATAATTTTTATAGGCGACAATGGTACACCAAATCAAGTTGCGCAAAGTCCCTATTCAGGTTCAATGGTGAAAAACACTTTATATCAAGGCGGAATAAATGTTCCACTGTTTATTTCTGGAAATTCAGTTTCACGAACAGGAACAGATAATAACCTAATTGTAAGTACAGATTTATTTGCCACAATAGCGGAAATTACTGGAAGTTCAACAAACGAAATTCACGATAGTAAAAGTTTTAAATCATTGCTTACACAATCTACAATTATAAGAGATTATCAATATTCTGAATTGGTTGATGGTACAGATGATGAATGCACAATAAGTAATGGAGAATATAAACTTATTGTCAATTCAGTTGGAATAGAGGAAATGTACAATTTAGTGAACGACCCTTATGAAAATAGTAATTTGCTAAATAGAACTTTATCAACAATTGAACAGAACGCAAAATTAGAATTGGAAACTGAATTAACAAACATCCGGAATTAAAATAACTAGCTACAACACCGTATGTAATTTATTGCTAGTTCTACCCTACTTACGAAAATCGTCGAGGACTTTCTATTCAGTTTTTTAACTAAATTAAATTGCTTAATCAAGGCAAAAAATCATACACAAACACGTTATCTACAATAAAAAACAAAAATTCTTAATGAACATAATAGAGAGGATTGAAATAAAACACTTTAGATCATTTGACGGAGGTAAAGGACGTGAAAAGTTAGTATTGAGAACTTACAAGATCTTAAAGTAGTTGTAGAATCTATAGAAGGTAATTGTGTCTGTTGGGGGATTGCTTTCATCTAAAAAGTGGCAAAATCTCTATGCCAGAGGGTAAGGATTTCTGTTTGTATGCATTGCAATCAACTATCCCTCCTACTAAACAACTGATTAATCATCCTGCCGATTGGATGGAAACAGATTCACGGGTGATTTGTCCAGGCCCTGCTTGTAAACTTTAATGAGAATTAATAGAAATGGCTCCAGTGTGTTGAATCATGACGATTTAAGTTCAACTATATGGAATAAAGACTAAATTCTGTTACCAGCCTTCTCCTTTAAACTCATTGGTCTTGGCATAAGCGATAGTATCCTCCAAATAGTCTTCGATGTTGTATTTAGGAATAGGCACAATCGATTCTAACAAGGAGGTGTCGTACTCATAAGGTGTTGAAGTTAAATACCTATCCAAGTGCAAGCCGATTGACCTATAATAAATATCCTCAAGCTTGTTTTTTCCTTCTAGCAATAAATCTCCTGTTGAATTAAGGAACGTGAAATTATCAAAGCCAACAGTCTTTATTATTCTACTCATGCCTGCAACAATATTAGTGCTTTCTGAATGCACAATATTCAACTGATCAACATCTTGAGTATAAACACAAGCAATCACCTTGGCAACATAATCAACTGGAATGATGTTTAGTCCAGTTTTAAAGTTTGCTGTAAGTCGAATCGAATATTCACCAAAATTGGACTTGTAAAAAAACTTCCCTAAAAGGTAATACACCATATAACTGGAAATAAAGAAAGGTGACTTTTCAAAGATGTTACCACCCAAAACGCTTGGTCTCAAAATTTGTACATCAACACGTTCTTCTTTGCCACTTTTTATAAGATATTTCTCAGTAGCATGCTTAGACTCTTCGTAAAAATTACGGTATTGAGGAGCTGTTGTCGAGTGATAATCATTATCAATGAGACCTCCAATATTACCAATACTAAATGCTGTACTGATATAAGTGAACTTCTTTATATAAGAAGAAAAGGTACTGAATATTCTTTGTGTCAATTTCAGGTTCCCATCAAAAATTATCTCCTTTTGCGAAGGATCAGTAGAAAGGTTCACACAACCTGCTGAATGAATGAAAAAGTTATTTTCATCCTTGGACAGAAAATTTTCCGGTTTAAAAAAGGCTTCCATACTTATTATTCGCACCTTTTTGAGTATGGTAGTCATGTTTTTAGAAACAAACTCTGGAGCAGCTTCACTTGTTAAAATTTTCATAACCCTGTCCTGTGCGGATTTTCCGTTTTTCTCACGTACCGGGAGAAAAATAGTCTTAATATTCTCCTTTTTCAATAATTCAAAAATCACCTGTGACCCTAGAGTTCCACTGGCACCTGTAAGAATTACATTTCCTTGATTTTCTGACATTTTGAAATCGATTAAACCTGATCTAAATTATTGATAAACTGAATTGACTTGGAATTAAATACATTAGGCTGCTCAACATTGACTACATGTCCACAATTTGCTAAGACAAATAACTGTGAGAACTCATGTTCTTTTGCTAATTTTTGAACAGAAGGAAGAAACAAATAATCTTCTTCTCCCATCAGGTACATTGTTGGTATTTTAATATCGTTGGCTCTAAAAAAACGTAATAACGGGTTGATTTCAGAGGCCAATTTAAACCAACGGATAAATTCTTTTTGATATAGTTTTTTAGCTTCCCTAACAAACAACAATCGAGACTGTTTGTGGTTTTTTCGTGGCATTATTATAAAAGCAAAAAACTTGTAAAGCAGCATATATGGCACAATAGATTTCAATGTCACACCAAGTCTAATTAAAATTTGCGACCTGAAATTTAATTTCATTATGGCACCGGCCAAAATCATGCTCTCCACACGTTTAGGGTAAAGTTCAGCTAAATTTCTTATTAAGACTGTTCCTAAGGAGATTCCGACAAAATGGGATTTTTCAATTTTCAAATGATCAATAACCTCAACAATATCAGTCGTGATGACATCAAAAGTATATTTGGTTTTCATTACATCCTTAAGACCCACTTGGCTATTACCATGCCCCCTTAAATCGAGGATTAACACATTAAATTCGGCTTTAAAGGTACGCACCTGCTTGAACCATATAGAAGAGCTGCCTCCCGCTCCATGAACGAATGTTACCCATTTGTTACTACTCGGGTGGTTATATATAGTATAGTTAAGCAATAGACATTTTATTATGGCAAAAGTACGCCAATTATTTTTATACGTAATCTATAATATAAAGAATTCAGTTATCTATTAATGATAAAAAGGATTTTATTTACTGTTTGATCTAGACCCAAAACATTAGGCTGAACTCTCGGTCGGACACTAGTTAAAGGTTAGACTTTAAGTGTTTTGGCTGGACTTAAACGGTGGGAAAGAAAAAGTTTAAAAGTATTCTTGCATCAAACCCGTATTGTAGGAAGACTGTTTTTTATAACTTACATAGCTGTTGTTTTTGCTAGCTAAAATAGCTTTAAAGTAACTTATTTACATATCTTTGACATAGCCATAAAAGTATAATCACATCATGAATAAAATATTTATACCAATTCTCGCCTTGGTTATCCTTGCATCTTGTGCAAAAGATCCTGAACCAGGTGCTAAAACAAACGAAACGGCTCTAGACATTCAATTAAAGTCAGTTTTAAGTACAGCAAGTAATAACAACCTCAACTCGTTTAAATTGCCAGCTAGTGACGACTATATAAGCATTCCTCAAGACCCTAAAAACCCTATAACAAAAGCTAAGGTAGATTTAGGTCAATTACTTTTCCATGAAACAAAATTGGCAAGTGCACCAAAAAATGCTGCAGGAGAATTTACATTCGCTTGTTCTTCATGTCATCATTCACAAGCAGGTTTTCAAGCTGGAAGATTTCAAGGAATTGCAGATGGTGGAATGGGCTTTGGAATCGCTGGCGAAGCGAGAGTTAAAGATCCGAGAATAGATGGAGATTCATTAGACGTGCAGCCAATTAGAACGCCATCAACAATGAATACAGCTTACCAACAAGTTATGTTATGGAATGGTCAATTTGGTGCAACTGGTGTTAATGTTGGAACAGAAGCAAGTTGGACAGTTGGTACGCCAAAGGAAACTAATAAATTAGGTTTTGAAGGAATTGAAACGCAAGCTATTGCTGGACTTACCGTTCACAGAATGAAAATTGATAAGAAGTTTTGTGATGATAACAACTACACGCAAATGTTTAATAGAGCTTTCCCCAGAACGCCAATTGATAAAAATTTCACTACAAGAAACGCAGGTTTGGCCATTGCTGCTTATGAGCGTACTTTATTAGCAAATGAAGCTCCTTTCCAAAAATGGTTAGATGGTGAATTTACTGCACTTACAGAAAACCAAAAAGAAGGTGCTAAATTGTTTTTTGATGTAAATAAAGCAAACTGTGTTAGTTGTCATAACGGACCAGCTTTAAACTCAATGACTTTTCACGCTTTAGGTGTTAAAAATCTTGATGGACCTGATGTGTTTGGACCTAATGGAACAGAAGCTGGTGAAAGACTTGGAAGAGCAGGTTTTACAGGAAAAGCGGAAGATGAGTTTAAATTTAAAACGCCACAGCTTTATAACTTAATCGATAACCCTTTCTTAGGTCATGGTTCATCATTTTCTACTGTTAAAGACTTTGTAGTTTATATGAATAATGGAGTTAAAGAAAATTCAGGTGTTCCAGATAATAAACTATCTGTTGAATTTAAACCATTAGGATTGACAACTACTGAAATAAATCAAATTGTTGACTTTATTGAAAATGGTTTATACGACCCAAGTTTAAGTCGCTATACACCATTAGCGGTTAATTCAGGTAATTGTTTCCCAGTTGCTGACTCAGTTTCAAGAATTGACTTAAACTGCAATTAAGGAATTTAGAAGTTTTAAAAAGTAAGACTATCCCCCATTTGCATTGGCATTTGGGGGATTTATTTTATGTAATAAAGCTTTATTAGTTAATTGGTAGTTAGAGCTAAAAACTCCAACAGAACTTTCCTTTTATTGAAGGTTATAATAAAAAGAAAAGTTCCCATTAGAACATAGCTTGCTTTTCTGACAGTAAATAATAAAATATGGAATGGCAGTGTGCTTAAGAGTTTTTAGCTCGCATTTAAGAGTTGAAATCTACCCATAAAAAAAGTCCCTAACCGCTTTCACAGTTGAGGGACTTTCCTTTTTGAATGAACCGTTAAACCTTAGTTTTTAACGTTCAAGTTAATTTTTCTCATTCGTAAGCTTTCAGGAGTAATCTCTAAAAACTCATCATCACGAATGTACTCCATAGACTCTTCAAGAGAGAAGGTGATTTTAGGAGTTAGTTTGGCATTATCATCCGTACCAGAAGCACGCATGTTGGTTAATTTCTTACCCTTTATAGCGTTCAATGGCAAATCGTTATCTCTTGAGTTCTCACCTATTACTTGACCTTTGTAAACTTGGTCTCCAGGTTCAACAAAAAATGTTCCACGATCTTGTAAACGGTCTAAAGCGAAAGCTAAAACTTGACCAGTTTCCATACTTACTAACGAACCTTTGTTTCTCTTTGGAAGATCTCCTTTATGAGGCTCAAATGCTTTGAATCTGTGATTCATAACAGCCTTACCTGATGTTGCAGTTAGTAAGTTGTTACGTAATCCAAATAAACCTCTTGATGAAATTGCGAATTCTAAATGTTGCATGTCCCCTTTTGGTTCCATAACAGCTAATTCACCTTTTCTTGCTGTAACTAATTCAATTGCCTTACCAGCAAATTCAGCAGGTACATCAATTACTAAGATTTCAATGGGCTCATGTTTTTTGCCATCAATCTCCTTCATTAATACAATTGGTGTTCCAACTTGAAGCTCATACCCTTCTCTACGCATTGTTTCAATAAGAACACTTAAATGAAGAATACCACGTCCAAATACTTGGAAAGCACCTTCAGAATCAGTGTCTTCAACACGTAATGCTAGGTTTTTCTCCATTTCCTTGAATAAACGGTCTCTTAGGTGTCTTGAAGTAACAAACTTACCTTCTTTACCAAAAAATGGAGAGTTGTTAATAGTAAACAACATACTCATTGTTGGCTCATCAACAGAAATTCTTTCTAAGGCTTCTGGGTTTTCTAAATCAGCAACAGTATCGCCAATTTCAAAACCTTCAATACCAGTTAATGCACAAATATCTCCTGCTCTAACTTCGTCAACTTTTACTTTACCTAAACCTTCAAATACATGAAGCTCTTTAATTCTTACTTTTTTAACAACGTTATCAGCAAGACATAAAGAATAATCTTTACCAGCAACTAAAGTTCCTCTAAAAACACGTCCAATAGCTATTCTACCTACGAAATTTGAGAAATCAAGTGAGGTGATTTGCATTTGTGGAGTTCCTTCATGAAAAGGAGCTTCAGGAATAACCTCTAAAATAGTATCCAATAAAGGAATAATATCTTCAGTAGGTTTTTTCCAGTCCTTGCTCATCCAGCCTTGTTTCGACGAACCGTATAGGGTTTCAAAATCAAGTTGATCTTCACTTGCATCAAGATTAAACATTAAGTCAAATACTTGCTCATGAACTTCATCAGGAGTACAGTTTTCTTTATCTACTTTGTTTACAACAACAATTGGCTTTAAGCCTAGTTCAATTGCTTTACCAAGCACGAAACGCGTTTGTGGCATAGCGCCCTCAAAAGCATCTACTAATAACAAAACGCCATCAGCCATACGTAATACTCGCTCTACTTCACCACCAAAGTCGGCGTGACCAGGAGTGTCAATTATGTTTATCTTAACATCCTTGTACATGATGCTAACATTTTTTGAAAGGATGGTGATTCCTCTTTCTCTTTCAAGATCATTACTATCAAGAATTAGGTCGCCCGTCTCTTTTCTTGGGTCTAAGACCTTACTTAAATGAATGATTTTGTCAACTAAAGTTGTTTTACCGTGGTCAACGTGAGCAATAATTGCTATATTTCGTATTGATTGCATACTTCTAATTTCAGCGTGCAAAGCTACGGCTATTTAATTGGTATTTAATCAATCAACAATCATTTATTTTAACACCATTGCTGTACTATTTTTGCCACTTATTAATTTAAAATATAATTGATAACTAAGTTCCTTCTTACGTACTTTGAAGCAAATGGAAAATAAGTCCAAATTCAACATTCAGCTTTACATTGCACTAGTGGCACTTTTCCTTTTCGGGATTAAGCTCTACGCCTATTTAATCACCAATTCGGTGGCTATTTTGTCTGATGCACTAGAAAGTATTGTAAATATTGCTACTGGATTTTTCGGATTGTACAGCATTTATCTAAGCAATAGACCAAAAGACAAAAATCACCCTTACGGACACGGCAAAGTGGAGTTCATCTCTGCAGGTATTGAAGGAACCCTAATTCTTATTGCTGGAATTCTTATCATTTACAATGCCTGGGACGGTATTCAACATCCAAGAGAAGTTTCAAAATTATCAATTGGTATCTGGATAATGATGGGTACGGCTATTATTAATTACGCATTTGGTCATCTAGCAATTAAAAATGGAGAGAAAGCCCACAGTATTGCGCTAATTGCAAGTGGGAAACATTTAAAGTCCGACACCTACTCTACTTTGGGAATATTAATAGGCTTGGTGGTGCTTAAATTCACCGGACTTGCTTGGATTGATGCAGCAGTGGCTCTTGTTTTTGCTTTAATCATCATGTATTCTGGTTATGTGATTATTAGAAAGTCGGTGGCTGGGATTATGGATGAAGCTGATGCTAAACTCCTTCAAAAATTGGTAAAACACATCAATAAAGTTCGAAAAGCCGAATGGATAGATCTTCACAACCTACGTATCATTAAATATGGTGGTATTTTGCACATAGATTGCCACCTAACCGTTCCGTGGTACTTAAATGTACGAGAAGCGCATGATTTAGTTGACGAGCTAGAAGACCAAGTAAGAGCTAAATTTGGCGACCAGGTGGAATTGTTTATTCATACGGATGATTGCTATGAGAAATCATGCAAAATATGCTCTATTCAAGACTGCAAAGTCCGAAATGCTGATTTTGAAAAGAAAATTACCTGGAATGTACAGAATATCAGCATTAACAGCCGACATTCTCTAAAGTCTTAAAATTTTGGCTCTTCTTTCTTTTTGATATTATATCTCAAACCAAAGTAAATAGCACGGCCAAATACAGGTCCCCACACTCTGGACGCATCAAATGAATTAGAGAATGGATTTGAAGCTTCTATTATCGGAACTTCTTGTTTGTAATCCAACAAGTTCTCAACTCCAGAATATACCGCAAATGATTTTCCTAAGTTTTTAGTAATCTGCAAACTAAGCAAAACATAATCAGGACTATAAACTAGTTTATTTGCACTTCCTTCACTAGAACTAATTGAAATTCGTTGCTTACCAGTCTGACTCACGGTTACATCAAAAAACCATTCGTCTTTAGTTTCGTAAGAAACGTTCACAAAGCCTTTAAATATTGGAGTGAAAAGTGCAGATACGTATCCTGCAGATGTAAATGCTTTTTCTTGATTAACTCTACCTGCCAATCTTAATTCTAACCTTCGTGCAGGGTTTACAACAACTTGGGTTTGAAAAACATTTACTTCAGACTTAGTAGTTGCTTTAAACTCATATTGGTTAAAGCTATTATCTAAGTCCACCACCACTCTATTGCTAAAGTTGGTATAGTAATACTCAGCAGATACTTGAGCATCTCTATAATTAAACTTAAAAGGAAAAGTATATGAGGCACTGTATGTCCAGCTTTCATCATAAACCTCTGTTGCAGTTGTAGCTAAATCGCTTTTTACTCTGTAAGTAAGTGCTATTGGAGCAATATTGTCAGACAACAAAGCTGTTAGGCGTCTTGATTTACCTGCAGACAAACGTAGAACGCTTTCGTTAAACAAGGTTTTTCTAAGTTGCACACGAGGTAAAACCTGAAAACCAGCTAAATCATTGTTTTCAACTCTCAAAGCCCCAATTGCAGTAAATTCTCCTGGAATATCATAAGTGTATTCACCAAAAGCATGTGGAGTAGCCACTTCAACAGTAGTTGCAATTTTTGGGATCGACATGCTCGTATCTCCGCTTAAGTTTTCATTTCTATTAACGTAAGAAACTCCAACTCCACCCCTAATTTTATGATTACTTGTGAATAGTATATCCTGATAGATTAGGTTGGCATAAGCAGTTTGTTGATTAGTAGAAAAAATTCTATTTCCATATTGATTTTCACTGTCATTTGACGTGTAATCAAGCTGTAAACCCATACTTCTGTACTTCGCTTTTGGTATTATATATCCATTTTTCAACCAAAAGTTATGATAGTTTTGCTTTTGGGTGATTTTGTAGGCAGAATTGTCTCCCTCAATAGCAGCAACTTGCCCTCCTATTTTATCAGTGCTTACAACATGAGCCCCTGCTTGTGCTCGAATTCCACCAGGTGTGTGTAATTTAAAGCGTTGCATTGCATTTACTTGATAGCCAGTTAAATTCTCCACAAACCCATCGTTGTTAATATCGATAGTAAATGGTCTATTGTTTTGATGTAAAAGTGTTGCAGCCTCTAACTTTTTGCCAATTTTGTAGCCACTAATCAAGTTTAATTCATTTCTACCTGATGTATTTGCATAGGCATTTACAAAAAATGGATCTGCAGTTTCTGGATCTTTAAGACTTACATTAATCTGGCCTAATACTCCTTCTGCTGTTTGTGAAACTGATGAAGAACCTTTTGAGATTGCCAAACCGTTTATCCAAGGACCCGGTAGATAGGTCAAACCAGATTTTGCTAAGCTTCCTGTAAATGTTGGAATACTTTCTCGTAAAAAGCTTGAGTATTTGCCACTCAAACCTAACAACCTTATCTCTTTTACCCCGCTTACAGCATCTGTACTAGAAGCATCAACTGAAGCGTTGGTTTCAAAAGACTCGCTTAAATTGCAACATGCAGCTTTAAACAGTTCTTGTTCATCCATCATTTCTGTTTGAATTGGATTTATAAATGACACTTGGGTTGTACTCCTTTCAGAAATAATCTCGATAGCATCCAATACTTCTCCCGATCTCATAACAAGTGATAAACGCTTTCCATCAAATTTCTTGATAGTAACAGTGTCGTTTTGGTAACCAATAAAGCTAAAAACTAATTGATTACTTTCTTCACTTTTGTTTAAAGTAAATACGCCATTAACATTGGTAGTTGTGCCTTGTGTGGTGTAAAGCCAAAAGACATTTACTCCAATAAGTGGAGCAAATTTTCCTTTCGCATCTTCTTCCATTACAACTCCTGAAATAGACTGTGCCTTGACACTTGTGTACGCTAAAGCGATTACACTCAGTGCAATAATTTTTAAATATTTCATAACTGGAGTTTAATGTACTTTATGATTTTCTCTAAAAGCACAGCACATTGGAAGCTTACTGTATATTGCTGTATCGGCTTTAGACTTGTCAGTATCATGTCCAACCTTGTTAATGGCTACATGAATACTGTCTAACTCAATTTTATCTG
>JBLIDK010000050.1:0-12619 GCA_047632595.1 Sphingobacteriales bacterium | reverse complement strand
TGCCAGGTTTAATGTCAATTACACGCTCTACACTGTCGTGATCGTCTACTGTTACCAAAAATCTATAAACAGATGCCATAGTTAAATATACAAATTATTCTTTTTGTTTTATACCAATTTCGGCTGCCTTTTTAATCATTAATTTCATTGCAGCACTCTTTTCGTTTGGAATTTCACCTTCTAATATTGCTTCACGAATTGCATCCTTTAACACTCCAACATCCCTTCCCGATTGAATTTCAAATGAATTCATAATATCATGTCCGTTTACTGGTGGTTGCCAATTTCGCAAGTGGTCTCGTGATTCAACATCTTTTAATTTTTCTTCCACCTTGTCAAAGTTCTCAAGGTAGCGTTTTACTTTAAACTCGTTTTTTGAAGTAATATCAGCGCGACAAAGTTTCATTAAGTCGTCAATATCTTCTCCAGCATCAAACAATAATCTTCTTAATGCCGCATCTGTTATGCTTTCTTTGCTTAGCGCGATGGGTCTAAGGTGCAATTTTACAAGTTTTTGCACATATTTCATACGTTCATCACTAGGGAAACGAAGGTTTTTAAAAATTTTTGGAACCATTCTAGCTCCACGATCCTCATGTCCGTGAAAGGTCCAACCTGCTTTTGCATCAAAACGCTTGGTAGGTGGTTTAGCTATGTCGTGCAGTATAGCAGACCATCGTAACCACAAATCATCGGTCATTTCACAAATGTTATCTAAAACCTGCAGGGTATGATAAAAATTGTCTTTATGTCCTTTGCCGTCAATAATTTCAACGCCATGTAAAGCTATCATTTCAGGGAAAAACTGATGTAATAATTTAGTATCGAACAATAACTTAAAACCAACACTTGGTATAGGTGAAAGAACAATTTTGTTTAATTCAATTGCAATTCGTTCTTTACTTATAATAGAAAGGCGCTCTGCATTTTTTGTAATCGATTCTATAGCTTGTGCTTCAATGGTGAAATTAAGTTGAGAAGCAAATCGAATTGCACGCATCATTCTTAAAGGATCATCAGAAAAAGTTTCATCAGGATTAAGTGGAGTGCGTAATATCTTGTTTTCTAAATCTTGTAAACCATTAAAAGGATCTATGACTTCTTCGTAATTATGCTCGTTTAGCGATATTGCTAAAGTGTTAATTGTAAAATCCCTTCGGTTTTGATCATCTTCAATAGTGCCCACACTAACTTTTGGGTTTCTAGACTCTCTAGAATAAGACTCTTTTCTAGCTCCAACAAATTCAATTTCACCACCTTCATATTGCACCATTGCGGTGCCAAAGGTTTTGAAAATGGACACATGGTTTTTTCCTGGGAGTAATTCGGCTACTTTATTGGCTAGGGCAATTCCATCGCCTGCACAAACAATGTCCACGTCTTTTGAAGGTCTATTTAGCAATAAATCTCGCACGTATCCACCAATAACAAACGACTCTACGCCAATGCTTTTTGATGCATCTTGAACAACTTTGAAAATCGGAAGAGCTAAGGTTAACTTCAACGTGAGCGTATTACTTTCTTAGAATAGTTATTTCGGAATTATGCCGAATTTTAATAATGGAAGAGGCCTTAGGACTCACCAAGTTTGTGTCGGGCAAATTTACAGCATAATCTACACCGTCCAAAATGCTTTGCTCAATTTCCTCAAAGTATTTTGGAGCCTCAACACCACTTGTATTGGCTGATGTTGAAACTAAGGGTTTATTTAATCTTTTAATAAGCTCATGCGCAAAGCCTTCATGAATTATTCGAATGCCAATGCTGCCATCTTCACCTAATACATTTGGAGCTAAATTTAGTCCACCATCCAAAATCAAGGTCAATGGTGATTCAGCGGTTTCAAAAAGCTCATAAGCAACTTCTGGAACACTTTTTACATAGCGACGTACTTTGTCAATAGAATCAAGTAATATTATATAGCTTTTATTATTTGGCCGAAGTTTCAAGGTGCTAATTTTTTCAACAGCTTCTTTATTGGTAGCATCGCAGCCAATGCCCCATATGGTGTCGGTAGGATAGACGATTGTCCCTCCGTTTCTTACTATTTTACCTGCACTATCTACTTCTGTTCTTAGGCTCAAAACTAAATCTTAGGACGCTCTAAAATAGCACTTTGAATAATAGCCTCTCTCAAATCAAATTCAAAATCTATCGGCTCTTCTTCAGGCGGTTCTACCACTTGAATTTTACGTAACAAGTTTATTCTTTTTCTTGTTGGTTCTTTCAATTGCTCTGTTTTTCGTTCATTTACCAAACTAACTCTAGGTGCAGTATCAACTGGATTGTAGTTTGATTTTATATCCTTTAGTGGATTTCGAAGAATAGCTTTTTTAGGAACAATTATCTCAGGTTGAGTTTCGACTTTAATTGGTATTGGTTCTTTTTCTTCTTCAAAATCATCAACAAAAGTTTCAAATAACTCTTTTAATGGATTTCCGGTAGTGGTTTTTGGTACTGTGGCAGGATGTTGAGAAGTTTCTGACTTTCTAGCTTCTTGGGCTTCCTCAAGCTCTTTCTGACGCTTTGCAGCCTTCTTTTGGCTTTTGGTATAGGCATTTATGGCAAAATAGGCCAAGCCTAATAGAATATAAATTATAGTTTTTGGTTCCATTTTCTTATTCTACTAAGGTCACTATTTTTCAACAACTAATCAAACACAATATGTGTTTGTTATTTTTAGCCCTTCTTAAGAGCGTATGGAATTAAAGTCATTAGAAATAAAAGGATTTAAAAGTTTTGGAGATCGCACCAAAATAAACTTCGATAAAGGTATAACTGCTATTGTTGGGCCAAATGGTTGTGGGAAGTCAAATGTAGTAGATTCAATACGATGGGTATTGGGTGAGCAGAAAACGAGAATGCTTCGTTCCGATAAAATGGAGAATGTTATATTCAATGGGAATAAAACACGTAAGGCATCAAACCTTGCTGAGGTTTCTTTAACTTTTGATAACACAAAGAATATTCTTTCTACCGATTACAGTACGGTAACAATAACTCGTAAATATTACAGAACTGGGGACAGTGAGTATAGGTTGAATGATGTTCAATGTAGACTAAAAGACATTACAGATTTATTCATTGATACTGGTATTGGTAGCGATTCCTATGCAATTATTGAACTTGGGATGGTTGATGAAATCCTAAACAATAAAGACAATGCTCGTAGAACTTTAGTTGAAGAAGCGGCAGGTGTTTCTAAATATAAAATTCGTAAAAAGCAAACACATAGCAAGTTAAACGACACAGAAAAAGATTTAGAGCGTGTTGAAGATTTATTGTTTGAACTTGAAGGACAATTAAAAATATTAGAAAAGCAAGCGAAAAAGACTAAACGTTACTATGAACTTAAAGAAGAGTATAAGGTTCTTAGTACTCAGTTAGCTGCTTTAAAAGTTTCAAGTTTTAAAGAGAAGTACAGTACTCTCGAGAAAGATAAAGCGATTTTAAGCGAAAAGAAAATGGGCTTAGTAGCCTCTATGAATTTGCTTGAAGCAAATTTGCAAAAGCTAAAGCTTGATGTTGTAACTAAAGAAAAGAACTTGGGTATTCAGCAAAAGACTTTAAACGACCATTTAGGAAAAATTAGGCAGTACGAAGGGGATAAGAAAGTACAGAACGAAAGACAAAAGTTTTTATCTCAGCGTGAAGAAAACTTAGGTATACAATTGACAAATGATAAGGGTCAAGAAGAGCATGTTTCTCGAAGAATAAGTGAATTAAATGAAATTAAGGTTAGTGAAGATAAAACCTTATTAGAATTACAATCAAAAGTTGAGAGTTTAAAGACAAAAACAGAGAATGCCACAACAGAACTTACTACTAGTCTTGAAATTTTGGAAAAATCTCGAACTGAATTTCAAAAGCAAAAGGACAATATATTTCAAGTAAAGAAAGAACTGGAAATTAATGATATTCAGTTAAGTACAATCACATCTGAGCTTGCGCAAACCAGTGAAGAAACATCGGAACGTCAAGTAGAACTGCAAGATTTCTCTACTACGCTAAAAAATCTTGAGAAGGAGATTGAAATTAAGAAGGAGGTAATTGAAAATCTTGTTAAGCAAGAAACAATTAACTCTGAACTAATTGAAAAGAAACAACTTGATCTTGAAAATTTAGATAAGACTTTAGTTGAAGAGAATCGTGTTTTAGATTCAACTGAAAACGAGTACAACTTGACTAAAAGTTTGGTCGACAATTTAGAGGGTTTCCCTGAGTCTATTAAGTTTTTGAAAAAGTCTGGCAAATGGACGAAAGATGCTCCACTTTTATCTGATATTCTGTTTTGTGAAGAAGAATACAGAGTGGCAATTGAAAATTACTTGGAGTCGTACATGAATTACTATGTAGTTGAGAATTTTGAGGAAGCCAGTAATGCAATTAACCTATTAAGTGATTCATCAAGAGGACGAGCCAATTTCTTTATACTAAATGCCTTTGATGGAGCAGAGAAAGATAAGAAATCAACTTGTCCTGAGAACTGCATTTCGGTTTTGGATGTGGTAGAAGTAGAAGAGAAGTACCAAGGCCTTTGCAAGCATTTATTAAGGAACACTTTTTTAGTTACTACTGATGAGCAAAAGACCATTGAGCAATATGCATTTGACAAGGATAAAGTATTTTTAAGCGCTAGTGGTAAGTTTTCGAAGACAAAATACTCTGCTAGCGGTGGTTCTGTTGGTTTATTTGAAGGAAAACGTATAGGTAGAGTTAAAAATCTAGAAAAGCTGAGCAAGCAGATAAAAAAGGCGAAAGAGAAACAGATTAAATTGAAGGGGGAGCGTGAGAACCTGTTTAACTTGTTAAATCAACTTCGGTCGGAATCTAAAAAGGGTCAGATTGAAGACTCTAAAGAAGAATTGAATGAAAGGAAGAGTGAATTCACTTCAATTAAAGCACGACAAGAGCAATACGAAGCCTTTATTCAAAGCACACAGCATAAAAGAGAGTCGTTAGTTCAGAAAAAAGAAGAGTTAATTGAGAAATCAACTGCCCTGAGACCAGAATTAGAAAAGCTGGAACTAACATTTGAGAAGTTGGGATCAGATTTAGCTAAAATTCAAACAGAGTACGATCAAATACTTGCCACAAAAAACACTTTAACAACTTCGTTTAATGAGGATAACATTCGTTTTCATCAGCAGCAAAATAAAGTAAATGGAGTAATAAAGGATGTTGAATATTTTGAGAAACAGCAGAAGGAGCTAAGTACCCGTATTGATTCGAATAACAAACTATTAGAAGAAGTAAGGTTAGAGATTCAGACAATGGTTCAAAACACTGATGAGTCTGACGATGAGCTAGTTGACATGTATGCTTTAAAAGAGCGATTAGAAGCTGCGGTGAGTGAATTTGAAGAACATTACTATAAAACTAAGGGAGAAATTAGCGAAAGTGAAGAACAGATAAACGCCAAGCGAAGAGAAAAGGACCAAAGTGATGTTTTGATAACTGAAATCACAGAAAAGGTAAATGAACTTAAGTTGGAGTTGAACTCAATGAAAGAAAGGCTTTCTGTGGAGTTTGGGATTAATTTAGAGGATTTAATAGAAGGTGAATTAGTTGTTGAAGAAGAAGAGGAAGTTTTAAGTGAAAAAACTCTTAAAATTAGAGATCGACTGGATAATTTTGGTCAGATAAACCCATTAGCGGTTGAGGCATATGATGAAATGAAAGAACGTTCAGATTTCATCATTGAACAAAAGCAAGATTTATTAGATGCCAAGGCTACTTTGCTTAAGACAATTGAAGAAATTGATCAAACGGCTAAAGAAAAATTCATGGATGCCTTTATTCAGATTCGAAATAACTTCCAAGAAGTATTTAGATCCTTATTTAATCCTGAAGATAGCTGTGATTTAAAATTATCAAACCCAGATGAGCCATTAGAAAGTGATATTGAAATTATTGCTCGACCTAAGGGGAAACGACCGCTAACCATTAACCAGCTAAGTGGGGGAGAGAAGACCTTAACCGCAACGGCATTACTGTTTTCATTGTATTTATTAAAGCCAGCACCGTTCTGTATTTTTGACGAAGTTGATGCGCCTTTAGACGATACAAATATTGATAAATTCAATAATATCATTCGTAAGTTCTCAAAGGATTCGCAATTTATTATTGTATCACATAATAAACGCACGATAGCATCAACTGATATTATATATGGTGTAACGATGATTGAGATGGGGGTTTCTAAAATGGTGCCAGTTGATATGAGACAAATTGAAGCCGTATTGAATTAAACGAAAAATGCCAAAAAACTTTCATTTTCAGGCGTTTGATCCTAGGGGTTATGTTAGCCATCCTTTAATATTGAGTCAATTCTGGTATTTTTTCACTATCAATGGCCGGTTCAACTTTTTCACTTAGCCGGAGGTAGGCCAAAGGCGGTTGAACATTATCGTCCATCTTAATTTCAAAATGTCTTCAAACTACTTTAATAACTTTAACAGTTTTAGGAATTAGTTAAGTATCTAAAATCGAGTATTAAAGTGCTTGTAATAAGGATTAGATTTTAACATACGCACTTTTTTGAGATAATAGTGAGAATATACTTAGGTATTCAGCATAATTTACGAAATTTGACAAATGGCAAAAGACACCTTAGCAGCGCTTATTGAGAAGGCAGAAAGTAATGGGCAATTATTAGAAATTGTTCAAAAAGTACATAGTGGTAAACGTATTGACAAAAACGAAGGATTATTTCTATATGAAAATGGATCACTCTCATTGTTAGGGTCCCTAGCAAACTATATTAGAGAGCATCGCCATGGTAATAAAACCTATTTCAACAGGAATTTTCACATCGAGCCCACAAACCTTTGTGTTTTTGATTGCAAATTTTGTTCTTATTCAAAACTACTTCGTGAAAAGCAGGATACCTGGTTTTTTACTGAAGAAGAAATTCTGGATATTGTAAAAAGCTATGAAAACAAGCCTGTAACTGAAGTTCATATTGTTGGTGGAGTTCATCCAAAACTAACCTTAGACTACTTTAAAAACATTATACCTAAAATTAAAGAGCTTCGACCCGACTTGCATATTAAAGCCTTTACAGCCGTTGAGTTTGAATACATGTTTAGAAAAGCAAAGCTAACTATCCGCGAAGGGTTAGAAGTGCTTAAAGCAAATGGATTGGACTCAATACCAGGTGGTGGTGCAGAAATATTTGATGAAGATGTTCGAAACAAAATTTGTGCGGATAAATGCACAAGTGAACAATGGTTAGAAATACATGAAACAGCTCATGAAATAGGCATTCCTTCAAATGCTACTATGCTTTATGGCCATATTGAAAACTACGCCAATCGTATTGACCATATGAACCGTTTACGAGAACTTCAAGATAGAACAGGTGGTTTCAATACATTCATTCCTTTGAAATTTAGAAATAAAGACAATCAGATGAGTGATATTGCTGAAAGCTCAACTGTTGAGGATTTAAAGTGTTATGCAATGTCTCGAATATATTTAGACAATTTTGATCATATTAAGGCTTATTGGCCAATGTTGGGAAGAACAACAGCACAGCTAACCTTGAGTTTTGGAGTAAACGATATTGACGGAACCATTGACGATACTACAAAAATATACAGTATGGCCGGCTCAGAAGAGCAAGCGCCTAAAATGAGTACTCAGCAAATTGTTCAATTAATTGAAGAAGTAAACCGCACGCCAATAGAGCGAGGAACACTTTACGAAGTAATTAAAGATTACAGCAATTACAATTTTGAGGATTCTTCAGAATTTGAAGAAGCTATTCACTAAAAGATGTCGAAATTACTATACATTATCCGACACGGACAAACGAATTTAAATAAAGGAGGCATTGTTCAAGGAAGAGGAGTGGATTCAGACTTGAACGACCTTGGCATCCGACAAGGGAAAGCTTTTTATGAAGCTTATAAAAACGAGCAGTTCGATAAGATTTACATTTCAACACTAAAGAGAACTGAGCAAACAGTTAGGCCATTTATTGAGAATGGACATTCAGTTGAAAAACTTGTTGGTTTAGACGAGTTAGATTGGGGAATTCATGAAGGCTTAAAACCAACAGAGGAAAACAAAGTTGAATACGAGCGAATTACTGATTTATGGTCAAAAGGTGATTATGAAGTTAGGATGGTAAAAGGTGAAAGTCCTTTAGAAGTTAAAAAAAGACAATTAGAAGCGCTTAAATATATTTTAGAGAAGCAAGCTGAGAAAAAGATACTTATTTGCATGCATGGAAGGGCAATGAGAGTACTTTTGACTATATTAAGTGGGCAGGAATTGTCCAAAATGGACGAATTTCCACACACCAATCTTTCCTTATACATTGTTCGAGTTGATGAAGATAATTTTAAGGTTGAAACTTTTAATAACATAGCTCATTTAGATGGCATCAACTAAGATTTCATTAGTGTCATTTAGAAATACCTTGCCATTTGAATATGGGTTGAAGCATAGCGGATTGGATATTAACTTGAGTAAAGATGTGCCTTCAATGGCTGCGTACAAACTTAAAGAGGGACTTGTTGATATTGGTTTGGTGCCAGTCGCCTCTTTACATGATTACAAACATTTCCATATCATTAGTGACTATTGCATTGGGTCAGATGGGCCTGTGAAGTCTGTTATGCTCTATGCTAATAAACCCATTGAAAAATTAAAGCAAATTGTATTAGATTCTAATTCAGTGACATCTAACATGCTTTTACGTGTTTTGCTACGGCAGTATTGGAAATTAAATATCGAATTGCTTAGAGAACCATCGAATACTGAGGACACAGGATATTTGCTAATAGGAGATAAAACATTTGATGACTCATTATCAAAATTTGAATATCAATATGATTTAAGTGAATATTGGAAGAAGTTAACTCAATTGCCCTTTGTTTTTGCACTTTGGATAAGTTTGAAGCCCGTTTCTGAAGAATTTATCAAGGTGTTCAATAGCGCCTTAGCAATAGGAATAGAAAAGCTACCAGAACTTATAAAACCATATAATAATCTTCATAAAGGATTAACCGAAGAAGAGTATTTTGAACAATGTATTCGATACCAATTTGATGCTAAAATGAAAGTGGCTTTAGCTAAATTTTTAGAATGGTCTAAAGACTAAAAACCAACAATTAATTAACTTATAGTTGATTCAAGATTGTCACTCTTATTGATAAAGGTTTCCTTAATAAATGTACCTTTACATAATACTTAAATACTTCAAATGAGTAACTCTAAACAAATAATAATTGTACCTACAGATTTTTCTGATAATGCATTAATTGCATTACACGAGGCTATAGATTTTAGTGAAACTTTCCCGAGTGAAATCATTTTATTTCATTCAGTAGAAACTTATTTATTAAATACGGTTTTAAGAAAAACCATTGGGTTTAATAAAGAGAGAAATGCATCTCTATTGGAAGCAGTAGATATTGAGCTAGGAGATTTAGCAAAAACTGTTGGTAACGAACGAAACATAACAATAAAAACGTACATAGCTACTGGTAAAGTTTATAGTGAGCTTGGAAAATATGCTTCAAAAATTAAGGCGGATTTTATAGTAATGGGTACACATGGTGCAACCGGATTAGAAAAACTAATGTTAGGGACCAATGCTACGAGAGTTGCGGCAACAGCCCCGTGCCCGGTAATTACTATTAGAGAAAAGTCTAAAAATCGTGGAGTAGGAACTATTGTACTTCCGTTAGACTTAACAAAAGAAACTCGTCAAAAAGTTAACAGAGTGATAGAGCTTGCAAAGAAATTTAAAGCAACAATTCATGTTATTAGTATTCAAAATACTACAGATGAATTTTTGGTAAATTCTTTAAAAAGACAATTAAACCAAGTAAAGGCTTTTATTGCAAAGGAAAACATTAAAGTTGTTGCTGAATTAATAATGGTAAATGAAAAAATTTCAGATGCAGTTTTGGATTATGCTGAAAAGGTAGAGGCTGGATTAATTGTGATTATGTCGCAATCTGAATCAGGAATAAGTGATTGGGTACTAGGGACTAGCGCTGAGAATGTTATAAAAAGTTCACACATTCCTGTACTAACAATAACACCCGTTGAGATAGGAAAAGCAGTATTTAATCCATATTAATTTGAATTGTGGCACGATTTTTCATTTATTTGAAAATAATTTAAAGTAAATTACTTCGATTAAAAGAAATTTTATATGAATCGACCGCTAATTAAAAAAGTACTAGTACCTGTAGATTTCTCAGAAACATCAACAATTGCATTAGATCATGCTGTGAAAATTGCTTCTGTATATTCTGCAGAAATTGTAATGCTTCATGTTGATGAAGTTTCAGGATTATCTACCACACTTAAAAAAATGGTGTTTAATTCAAGTACAGAAGTAAAAGTTCTGGCGGAAGAAGTAGACAATAGATTAATGAAATTAACCAATCGATATAAGGATTGGGATGTTACTATATCATCTATAAAAGCTGCAGGAAAAATATATAAAGCAATAGTTGAAACTGCTGAGGAAATGGAAATTGGTTTAATTGTTATGGGTACTCATGGTACTAATGGCATAGAATCATTTGTTGCTGGATCTAATACGTTTAAAGTTGTTAGTTCTGCTCCTTGTCCTGTAATATCAGTTCATGCAGATAGTGGAACAAGTGATTATAAACACATTGTTTTACCTATTGACACTTCAAAGCAAACTAGAGAAAAAGTTGACTATGCTATTAAATTAGCTAAAACATTTGATGCAACTATTCACGTTTTAGGGGTTTCTCTCGCTAAAAATGATGATACCGTATTATTTAAGCTAAATAAACTTGTAGAACAAGTTGTTAAATTTATTGAGGATGAGGGTATCACATGCGTTTCTGAAATTAAGTCGGGTGAGAATATTACGAAACTTACTTTAAAGCATGCACATGAAATAAATGCTGATTTGATATTAATTATGACCGAGCAAGAACCTCATATTACAGGGTTGTTCATGGGGCCTTACGCACAACAAATGATTAACACTTCACACATTCCAGTAATGAGTGTAAGACCAGTTGAGCAGGATTATAGTATGGTTACACCGTATTAATTAAGTACTATTTTAAAAGTATTTAAAGTAGAAGCATTTTCAACTGTGAAAATGTACATACCAGAAGGTAGAGGCGAAAAACGATTTAACTTAAATGTTTGAACGTTTTTCAACTCTACTTTTTTGTTTGTTCTTCCATCTAATGAAGTCAGACGAATGGAACCAGTAAAGCTTGGTAATGAAAGTTCAATTAAATCTAATTCACCAGTTTCAGAGTTTAGCAGATTAATTTGATCGTTATTGTCGTTTAAAGCTACGCTTGTGCTTAAAGGAACATCAAATCCCCTATTGTATAGCGCTTGTGCGACTAATGCTTTATGTGCGCCCCCAAAACAAGCCATCTCAGCTTCTAAAAGTAAAAGAGCAGCATCCTGCATCGACATATTTTTTGTATAGCCGAAAACAGAGGCAATATACATTTTATCGGTTTTTTCTTTTCCTAGTAAATTGTAAATATCAATCATGGTAGCCGACCAAATTGCAGCATCCTGATATAAACTCCCATTTTTGTTATCCGGGTATTTCTTGTTATTACTTACAGACCTACCTTCCCAGTATTCATTGTGCCCATCCCAAGAAAAGACTTGAGTGTTGTTATAGTTACTATAAGATCTGGAGTAGGAGATTGCGAAGTAATCACCAAATGCTTCATCTAAGGAGTTTCGCTCACCTCCAGTATTTGATTCTGGTGCTGCATCATATAATAATGCATGTCCATATTCATGAACAATTACATCAGCGTCTTCACCATCATCAACACCACCAGTGCCAAGCGACATAATAGGTTTACCTTGAACCACATTTACAAATGAATTGTCTTGGTTGTCACCATGTGCATCTACTCTCAATTGAAAATCACCCAAACTATCAAATCCTAACAGCTTAATGTAGGTTTTAAAGTTGTTTAGATGATAATATGCCATTACATCTTCAAAACCACTTTGTGCTCGAGTATAATAGAAAGTACCATCAAAGCTAATTACGGGATTTAGACTTGGCCCACCGAAATTGTCCATTTTGACAAACTCATTTTCTAATATGAAGCTGTCATTTCTGAAGGTAACCTCTATGCTAACATCCTTACGTTCATTATTTAGAAATTCGCTGTCTTTATCCTGGTTGTCAACATAATCTCCACCATAATTTCTTTGTGCAGATGTAAGTGGATCTGGTAAAAACACTTTAGCCAAAGCTGTGGTATCTTTTCCTTTATTCATGTTTAGGTTAATATCACCTAAAACTTCTCCGTTTGAGCCAAGTAAAACTCTGTGGTGGTGCATTTTTTCATCCCTACCTTCAATACAGGTTACTAATTGTAAAGAGCCATTGATATAATGCCATTGTTTGGAGCTGATTTGATTTGAAAACAACGTTTCGAGGCTTTGAAATTCAGGAGTTTCTGTAATGGACACAGTTCTAGTGATTTTGTCTGTAATTGCACTGCTCAAGATGCTAGTAACTTTACCATTAAGACTTGTATTAAGCTTTATTTGAGTATTTAATATTGGAATTTGATTAATTGTTTGAACAAAGGTGTAATGCTTTGAGTATGGAGAATTT
>JBLIDK010000049.1:0-13947 GCA_047632595.1 Sphingobacteriales bacterium | reverse complement strand
AACGAACCTTATTTACAAGATTGCCCTAATATTATTTATAGTTTTTATTGCCATTCAATTTTATCCAAAAACCAAGAATATTGTGAACAGGGCAAGAGGAATATAATTTTTTTAAAATATTTTTCCTTGTTAAGACTGATTCTAAATAACTGAATTTCAAATCCATATTGAATCCACTTTAATTTGAAATCAACTTTCTAGTAATTTACTTCTCTCCCCCCTATTGATTTTACCTATTTTTTGGTTAATTTTGCATTCTAAACAAGAGTTATTTAGAATCATTCTACATAGAACAGGAGTATGCAACGGATCTCAGCTTTATTTTTACTATTTATTATTGGTACACTTACCATTATCGCACAAACAGGTACTATCGTTGGAAAAATACAAACGATGGACAGTACTAGAAGCATGTCTGCTGTCTCGGTTTATTTAGAAAACACTAAAATTGGTACAACCACAAATAGCAAAGGCCAGTACTCAATCAAAAATATTCCAGTTGGAGACTATGAGTTAGTTGTTTCATATATAGGCTATTATGCGCTTAAGAAGAAAATTTATCTTCAAGAAGGGCAAAAAATAAACGCCAACTTCTCCATGATTGAATCTATTTCCACCCTTTCGGAAGTAACAATTATTACTGGAGGTTCTGAAGGAATTAAAGATATACCCGGCTCAGTGTATTACATCTCACCAAAAGATATTGAAAAATATAGCTATACGGATATAAATAGGACTTTAAGAGCTATTCCAGGAGTAAATCTTCAAGAAGAAGATGGTTTTGGATTACGACCCAATATTGGTTTACGTGGAACTGGTGTTGAACGCAGTTCTAAAATTACTGTAATGGAAGATGGTATTTTAATGGCTCCTGCCCCTTACTCTGCTCCAGCTGCTTATTATTTTCCAACAATTGGTAGAATGCAAGGAGTTGAAATTTTAAAAGGTAGTAGTCAGATTAAATATGGCCCATACACAACAGGTGGAGCAATAAACTTAATCTCCACTCAAATTCCAGAAAGCGCTGCTGGTCGTGTAAACTTAATTGGTGGTAGCTTTGGTGGTAGAAACCTTCATGCTCATGTTGGAAGTTCAGAAAAGAATATTGGATACCTAGTTGAAACTTTTCAATACGGTTCAAACGGTTTCAAAAAGCTTGACGGTGGTGGAAACACAGGATTTGATAAGCAGGATTATTTAGCCAAACTTAGAGTGAACACTTCTAAGGATAAAAAAATCTACCAAGAGTTGTTATTCAAAATTGGTCAAACTAACGAAACTTCAAATGAAACCTATCTTGGCTTGACTCAAGAGGATTTTGATGCGAATCCATATAGAAGGTACAGTGCTTCTCAAAAAGACCAAATTACCACTGAACAATCGCAATTAAGTTTAACTCATACTGCACGTTTAAATAAAACTATTTCCTTAAATACTACGGTTTACAGAACTCAGTTTGCAAGAAACTGGTACAAATTAGACAAAGTAGTAGATACTGCTGGAAATAAAATTTCTATCAGCTCTATTTTAGATGACCCAAGCGCTACTCCTTACGCTTTTAGTGTTATTAAAAGTGAAACTTCAATAAACGACGATGCCTTACAGGTAAAAGCAAATAACAGAAGCTACAGTTCTAAAGGAGCTCAAACTGTTTTAGGATATAACTTTAAAACTGGCCAGCTTAATCATACTATTGATTTAGGAGTACGACTTCATCACGACGAAGTGGACCGATTTCAATGGGTGGATGAATATGCTATGGAGAATGGCGTAATGCAATTAACCAAAAGTGGCACTCCAGGTACTGAAAGTAACCGTGTTGAGACTGCAACTGCCTTGGCTACTTATCTTCAATACAAATTAAAAATTGGCAAATTCACCGCCACTCCTGGTTTACGACACGAAAGCATTGAACTTAGCCGAAGAGATTATGGTAAAACCGATCCAAACAGAACAGGAACTGACCTAAAAGAACGATCAAATCATGTAAATGTGGTTATTCCAGGAATTGGTATTGATTACAGGTTTAACTACAATATAAGCACCTTTGCAGGTGTCCATAAGGGATTCGCTCCTCCAGGGTCAGTTGATGGCGCTTTACCTGAAAAAAGCACGAATTATGAAGCTGGAGTTCGTTATACCACCAATAGCCTATCTGGACAAGCGGTGTTGTTTTACAACGACTACCAAAATTTATTAGGAAGTGACCTAAGTGCTGCAGGTGGTGGTGGTTCGGGAACACTATTTAATGGAGGAGAAGTTGTTGCCAAGGGCATAGAATTTCAAAGTACTTACAACTTATTAAATTCATTTGATGAAGCAACATTCTCTCTTCCTTTGTCCTTAGTTTACACCTATACTAGCGCAGTTTTTGAATCAAGTTTCGAAAGTGATTTTGAAGGTTGGGGAACTGTAAATGAAGGCGATGAATTCCCCTATTTAGCCCACAATCAGTTTACTTTTATTGTAGGATTAGAACACAGCAAGTTTTCACTTAACTTAAGTGGTCGTTATACGGATGAAATGCGAACAGCACCAGGACAGGGAGTAATTTCTGCTAGTGAAAAGACCGACTCGTATTTAATTATCGATGCCAGCGCCAACTATATGGCGGCTAAAAACATTGCATTGTTCACCAATGTAACTAACTTAAGTAATCAAGTTTATGTGGTAGCAAGGCGCCCAGCTGGTTTACGACCAGGAATGCCAAGAGCATTTAACTTAGGTCTAAAAGCTAACTTCTAAAGCAGAACTGCTATTTTTTCAAACTATACGCTCTTTTTACGTAGTATTGTATCTAAATAAAATTACTATGAGCGATTCAGAACCGAGACATTATGCTGTTATAGATCAATATAACAGAAAGCTAACATTAAAGTATAAAGGGCAAATTCTGGCTGAAAGCACCAATGCATTAATTCTTAAAGAGGTTGCAAAAACTGTTTACAATCCATCATTTTATTTCCCTAAAGAAGATGTGAAAATGGAATTGGAACTTGAAGCAGATAGAAATAGCCATTGCCCAATTAAAGGCGAGGCAACGTATTGGAACTTAAAAGACAATCCAACAGACAATTATTTCGCATGGTCTTATGATCACCCAAATCCCCGCTCCAATAAAATCAAAGAAATGATAGCCTTCAATCCGGAATACATAACTATTATGTCGGAGCCAATAGGTTAATTCTATTTCTTTTATTTCTTAGTGTACTCTCAGCGGCCTCTGCGTTCTTGGTGTTAAAAAAGAGAGAACAATAAATTGACCAAGGAATTAAAAGTGAAGAATGAAAAATTATAATGAAGTCTCATTTTTAACTTTTATATTTTCCCCTTTTAATTAAAAAAGCCTTTAGCTTTAAGCTTTCTACTAATCCCATTTTAAATCCCTAAATTTATACTTAGAACTTGTAGAATGAATATTGGCTTTGATGCAAAACGACTCTTTAACAACCATACTGGACTTGGTAACTATAGTCGAACCCTTGTATCAAACCTTTCAAAACATCATCCCGAACACAAACTTCACCTCTATTCTAGCAAAGTAAAAGGTCTTAGTAGAGAACTTCTTGAAAATAAAAATATTCACACATCTAAATATCGTGGACTATTTAAAGCATATTGGCGTTCTTTAGGAATTACTAAAACACTTCAAAAGGATAACATTGATATATATCATGGCCTAAGCAATGAAATACCTTTAAATATTCTTCAAACCAATATTAAAAGTATCGTAAGCATTCACGACTTAATTTTTAAAATATTCCCAGAAACCTATCTCATCACAGATAGAATGATTTACAATCAAAAATTTAAAAATAGTGCCCAGCGTTCAGACTTAATTGTAGCGATTAGTAATCAAACTAAAATTGATTTGATGGAGTATTACGGGGTTGATAAGGAAAAAATAAAAGTGGTGTATCAAAGTTGTAATGATTTGTTTTTCGAAGAACCTTCTTCACATAATCAAAAGCTAGTAACACAGAAATACAACTTACCCAAAGAGTTTCTACTGTATGTTGGAAGCGTTGAACCTCGTAAAAACTTAGAAATCATTATAAACGCTCTTCCCGATTTAAAAATTGGTAAAAACATTCCTTTAGTAGTAATTGGTCAGGGTAAAAAGTACATGTGTCAGATGAAAGCGTTGATGGTGGAACTGGGTGTTACTCAACGAATATTCTGGTTATCTAACCTTGATGAGGTAGATGAACTTAAAGCAATTTATGAATTGGCAACTATTATGATTTACCCTTCAAAATATGAAGGATTTGGAATTCCAATATTAGAATCGCTCTTAAGTAACACTCCAGTTATTGCAGCAAACACTTCTTCCTTGAAAGAAGTTGGAGGCCCCGATTCAACATATATTCACCCATATAAAGTGGATGAGTTAATCCATTCCATTGATACTATTTTAGGGGATGCTAAATTGCAAAAGTCCATGACTGATAAAGGATACAATTATGCTTTTGCCAATTTCAATTCTAAGAAAACTGCTCACGAAATGAATCAAGTTTATAATTTACTTAAATAACAACATGCTTAAAAAATGCCTAGCCGAATTTATTGGAACCTTTGCCTTAGTTTTTTGTGGAACTGGAGCGATTATTATTAATGACATTACAAATGGAGCGGTAACGCATCCAGGAATTGCCATTACATTTGGGCTAATTGTGCTTGCGATGATTTATGCTTACGGAGAAATTTCTGGAGCGCATATAAATCCTGCGGTAAGTCTTGCCTTTTACGTTAGCGGAAAATTTAAAGGCAAAAACTTATTTCCTTATATCTCTTCGCAACTTTCTGGTGCAATTGCAGCCTCCTTGGTTTTAAGTGTGCTGTTTCCTTCTCATCAAAATTTAGGTGCTACTCTCCCTTTCGGGGAAGCATGGCAATCATTCATTATTGAAATATTATTGACTTTCTTTCTAATGACAGTTATCATTCATGTAGCAACAGGATCAAAAGAAACTGGAGTTACAGCAGGAATTGCAATAGGTTCAGTAGTCTTACTCGAAGCCATGTTTGCCGGACCAATTACAGGCGCATCAATGAATCCAGCAAGGTCAATCGCACCTGCTTTAGTATCAGGTAATATTCAACACCTATGGCTTTATATAATAGGCCCAATTGCAGGAGCACTTTTGGCTGTTGGGGCGCACAAAGTAATTACCAAAGACTAAGCCTTCTTTAAATCAACTGCTACTTTGTATGTTGGATCTTCTAAAATGTTTACATCAATAATATCATCTGCATTTTTAAGCAACAATCTACAGTCAGAACTTAGATGTCGTAAGTGTAGTTTCTTACCAACCTTGTTATAACGTTCGGTTATCTTGTTTAAAGCCTCTATACCCGACATATCGACTACTTTAGACTCCGAAAAGTCAATAATTACCTCATCTGGATCTTCTAACACATCAAATTTCTGGTTAAATGCTGAAACCGACCCAAAAAACAGGGGTCCAAAAATTTCATAATGCTTCACCCCTTTTTCATCTACATACTTTTTAGCACGAATACGTTTGGCATTTTCCCAAGCGAATACTAAAGCAGCTATTACCACTCCAATTAATACTGCTAATGCCAAATTATGCAAGAAAACAGTAATTAAGGTTACAATTACCAATACAAAAATATCTGATTTTGGCATTTTGTTAAAAGTTCTGAAACTTGCCCATTCAAAAGTTCCAATGGCAACCATTATCATTAATCCCGTTAAGGCAGCCATTGGCAATTGCTCAATTAAACCTGCGCCAAACATAATAAAAACTAAAAGCATAATAGATGCCACAATTCCTGATAAACGAGCTCTCGCACCTGAAGAAATGTTAATTAAACTCTGCCCAATCATTGCGCAACCACCCATTCCTGAAAAGAAACCAGTTACAAAATTCGCCAGACCCTGTGCAATGGCTTCTTTATTACCACTTCCTCTTGTTTCAGTAATTTCATCAATTAAACTTAAGGTCAACAAACTTTCAATTAATCCAACACCTGCAACAATTAAAGCATAAGGAAAAATGACCTGTAAAGTTTCCAAATTAAATGGGATCATTGGAATGTGAAATGGAGGAAAACCACCTTGAATTGAAGCAATGTCCCCTACCGTTTTGGTATCTATATTTAATCCTATCGCAATAGCGGAAACAACCAAAATTGCTGTTAATGATGAAGGTATTACTTTAGTTAATTTTGGCAAGCCCCAAATAATTAGCATGGTTAAGGAAACTAAACCTAACATCACAAATAATTGTGAGCCTTGCATCCATTGCAAAATACCATCTGCCCCAGCTATTTTAAACTGGTCCATTTGCGACATAAAAATAACAATAGCTAATCCGTTTACGAATCCAAACATTACAGGATGTGGCACTAAACGTATAAATTTACCTAGTTTAAATACCCCTGCAAGCATTTGCATAACTCCTGCTAAAACTACAGTGGCAAATATATACTCTACGCCATGTGACTTTGCTAATGCAACAATCACCACTGCCACTGCACCGGTAGCTCCACTTATCATTCCCGGTCTACCGCCAAAAATAGAAGTTATTAAACCCATTGAGAATGCTGCATACAAACCAGTTAATGGAGAAAGTCCCGCTATTAAAGAAAATGCTACTGCTTCAGGAACCAATGCTAAAGCAACGGTTAATCCCGAAAGCACTTCGTTCTTGTAATTTACTTTTTGGGTTAGATCAAATAGATTAAAGACTCTTTTCATACTAGAATGGGTACTAAAATTTGTTGGGTTGTTAAAGAATTCGAAGTTTATAAACTAAGAAGCTGCGAATTTACATATTAGCCCTGGTTTTGGGACTTTAATGTCAATTTAATATTTCCAAAACATTTGAAACCGCCACTGTAAATTGCATATTTGGTTATTGATTGAAAAATCAGCTAATTCCAACGTAATTTTCTTTTATGGGCATTGTAACAAAACTCCTTAATCCGGTAAACTGGGTTAAAGCATATAGTTTTAATAAGAAGAATAAAAAGTATGACAGGTCAACTTACGACTTAGAACTGCATCTATATTCACAGATGCTTCGTAACGACATGTTGCACTTGGGATATTTTGAAGATGTTAATACCACTCCAGAATCAATCTCAATAGACCAAATTGAAGCTTCACAAATTACTTATGCGAATAAAATAATAGAGCAAATCGTTCTTTGCAATAAGCCTATACTTGATGTTGGTTGCGGAATGGGCGGATTGGCCACAAAGCTTTTGGAAAAGGACTTAACATTAGAAGTACTTACTCCAAACAAGAAACAAATTGAATATATCAATAAGGAGCATCCAAAATTAATAGCCCACAATCTCAAGTTTGAAGATTTAAAGTCCAGTAATACTTTTGGAACGATAATAAATTCTGAGTCACTTCAATACATTCGTTTAGATGATGCATTTGATAAAATTGATACTTTATTAGATAGCGACGGCAGATGGATTGTAGTGGATTTCTTTAGACTAAGTGATAATAGTAAAGACAAAAGCGGACATCTACTTCAAGATTTTACTAAACTAGTTTCAGATAGAGGGTATAAAATAGTACATGAACAAGATATAACTCCTAATGTGATTCCTATGTTAAAGTATATAGACATGTATGTTACCCGGATTTTACTTCCATTACAACATTATGGCTATGAAAAGCTTCGATTTAAAAAAGGATGGCTCTATTTTTTAACTAAAGAATTAAGGGAAAACATAGATAAAAAGATAGAAAAAGAAAGAGCATCCATTCAGCCAGAAATGTTCTTTAAGGAGAAAAAATATCTTTTATACGTTTTGGAGAAAAATTAGAAAAGTACCAAAACAGGGGCTCAGAGTATTTTTTGACCAAATGACCTATAATTATTTTAGGCTTGGTGATTGATATCTCACAAATAAGACTTACCTTTAGCCTAATTAATAAATTTATATTACATTTTACTATTACAATGACTAAAGGAACTGTTAAGTTCTTCAATGAATCCAAAGGTTTTGGATTCATTATTGAAGACGAATCAAAAAAAGAACATTTTGTTCATATTTCAGGATTAATCGATGAAGTTCGCGAAGGCGATGAAGTTGAATTCGATTTAAAAGAAGGAAAAAAAGGCTTAAATGCTTGCAACGTAAAAGTTGTTTAAGAAATTTTTTAAATTACTATCCAAAACCCATTATCCGCCTCAGGCGGACGATGGGTTTTTTTTATGTTCAATTTTTTGAATAAATTATTGTTTTAGTACATTTAACTAAATATAAATTATGGCAACAGTTAATCTATATCTAACATTTAATGGCACCTGCAAAGCAGCGAATTAATTGAAGGGAACAATTTTTCATCTTCAACAAATACCGAAACTAAAAATGAAGCAGTTAAATTTGGAATTGCTTAGATGGTAAATTACTAACTAAAAGTTAATATGAAACTATTAAAATACATAGGTACAGGAGTAGCAGTGGTATTAGGATTGGCTTTAATTATAGCCGTATTTGTGACTAAAGACTTTATTTACGAGAAGACAATAACCATTAATGCCCCTGTCGATTCCGTTTGGCAGAATGTAAACAGTCTTGCTGCTATGGATTCTTGGAATCCTAGGTCGGCAAAAGACCTGAATATAGAGCAAGTTTATTCAGGCACCACAGGAGAAATTGGAGAAAGCCTAGAGTGGAATAGTGTAACTAAACAGGTTGGAAAAGGTGTTCAAACAATAGTTAAAATTGAAGCGCCTTTGCTAATTGAAACAGAGCTTAAGTTTTTAACTCCATACGAAAGTGAGGTAACAAGCTACGTTCAATTACAAGCTACAAGTGCTGGTACAGATGCTACTTGGGGCTTTAAAAGCACTATACCTTACCCTTTTAACTTAATGTCTTTAATAATGAATGCAGAGGAACAATTAGGTCCAGATTTCCAAAAGGGACTTGATAAGTTGAAAAACATCTCAGAATAAGCGATTATGGCAATAAAACACTACCCAAAAGAAGATATTCGCATTGTTTGGCAACCAGATTTGTGTATTCACTGTGGCGAATGTGCTAAAGGCCTACCAACAGTGTTTAAACCAAGAGAAAAACCCTGGATTCAAACAGACGACGCAACAAAAGAAAAGATTATAAAGCAAGTTGCGCAATGCCCTTCTGGGGCGTTGTCTATTGATTAAATTATTTTTTAAACACTTTAAACGAGGTAGGCTTTGTTCTGCCATTTTTTTTCAGCTATAGAAAGTAAGTAAATACCATTCTTAAAATTGGTTAAGTTCAACTGTGCTTCTTTTGAATTCATATTTTGAATATGAAATAGTTGACCAAGATTGTTAAACAATTTAGTTCTGTAAATCACATTATCCATCTCAGGTACTCCCCATCTTTAGGACAGGTTTATGTTAATTCTTAATTGTTAACACGCTATTAATTTCTTGTAAAGCATTTCATCAAGTAGTGCATTTTTCGCAAGTGTGAAACCTACAAAAACAATAAGTACTATAAAATCTTATCCTAGTCCAACAAGCGACTTGGTAAACCTTACAATTCCAAATGAAAAAATTGTAAAAGCGACATTATTTGACAATAACGGAAGAAATTTGGGCGTATATTTTAGTAATAGTATTTCTATTAGCCAAATGCTAGCAGGTCACTACATTTTGCGTGTTGAGACCGAAGATGCAGTAACTAACGTTAGCATTATTAAACAATAGCACAAACTCGATATTGTTAAATTACAAGGAGCGCTTGAACAGTTTAGAGTGTGAGCATGAGAAGCGAAAGCTTCGAGCAGTATAACTACCTGTATGCTCCTTACTCCAAACTCTTGCTGTTTTAGGTCTCCTTTTCTAGTTTCTACAAGAAAATTTTTCACATTAAATTATTCATCAACTTAGCTTCAAAATCATATATTTGGCTGCTAAACTAACCCTTAAAATAATTTATGCCTCATAGAGAAGAGTTTCTTGGACATCCAAAAGGATTATACATATTGTTTTTCACTGAAATGTGGGAACGATTTAGTTATTATGGAATGCGTGCCATACTGGTACTTTACATTATTTCTTCAGCTTCTGGTGACAACCCAGGATTAGGTTGGTCTAATTCAGACGCTTTATGGCTTTACGGATGGTATACTATGTTGGTATATGTTGCTTCTATACCTGGTGGTTGGCTAGCTGATAAATTCATAGGTCAGAAAAAAGCCGTACTTCTCGGTGGACTTCTACTTTGTGCAGGTCATATGATATTAGCCGTTGAGCAAATGTGGGCGTTTTACACAGGATTAAGTTTAATTATTCTAGGTGTTGGTGGCTTAAAGCCAAACATCAGTACAATGGTTGGTGGCCTATATAAAGCTGGCGATATTAGACGTGATAAAGGTTTCACAATATTTTATATTGGTATTAATGTTGGTGCTTTCTTAAGTTCAATTATTGTAGGATATGTAGGTGAAACTATAGGATGGCATTACGGTTTCGGATTAGCTGGTATCGGAATGTTACTTGGACAAGCAGTATTTATGTGGGGTCAAAAGTACCTAGCAGGTATTGGTGATTTCATTGGAGCTAAAGATTCAACTGATCCTGAAGCAGCAAAACGACCACTTACAAAAATTGAGAAGGACAGAGTAATTGTTCTTTTAATTTCATTCTTAATAATCATTGTATTCTGGGGAGCTTTTGAGCAAGCTGGAGGATTAATGAATATCTATGCTAAGGAAAAAATTAACCGCTTTATAGGTAACTGGGAAGTCCCTGCCTCTGTATTCCAATCGGTGAATGCGTTTTTCATTATTACATTAGGAACGTTAATTGCTGGGTTCTGGGCAACTAGAAAATTAAAAGGTAAAGAAAGTTCATCCATATTTAAAATGGCGATGGGAACTATTATTATGGGTCTTGGATTCCTATTTATGGCAAAAGCTTCAATTGATGTAAGTGCTGCAGATTCAGGAAAAGCAAGTATGATTCTTTTAATTTTAGCATATCTTTTCCATACAATCGGAGAACTTTGTGCCTCGCCGGTAGCATTGTCATTTATTACGAAATTGGCTCCGATTAAATATGCCTCCATAATGATGGGTGTTTATTTTGCTGCAACTGGTTTTGGTAATAAACTTGCTGGTAGCATAGGAGAAGCTTCTCAAATTGAACCAGTAAATGTAGAGCTAATTGCTAGTTTCGAAGATTTATCTGGATTAGTTGAAGACTCAGTACTTACTAATGGTCAAAACTTTAACCTAAATGGTACAATATATCTAAACGAAGGTGACTTTGTTTTAACAGATGAAAATGGTCTTGATTTATCTACTTTTGTATCATTTAATAATGAGAATAAAGTTCGTTTGACCGAAATGCTTCTAGATGAAGATGGAAGTAGCGAGAATCAATTACACGCAACCATTTTAATGGAGCGTGGAGACGTCACAGAAGGCGCTGCCGTGAGCTTAGAGCAGTACTCAGGAGAAGTTGTAGTTGAAGAGGTTGCTAATGCACAGGAGCTTAAAACCTTCTTAGCAATCACCTTTTTAACGGTAATATTTGGTATTCTGTTGATACTATTCTTAAAAAAATTAAAAGCATTAACTCACGGAGCTGAGGATGATGAAGCAGAATTAGCTTAGAGCTTAGCTGTTTTCATTTTGTGTATTTATTTTCCGTCTGTCTGCCTAAGGCGGACGGATTTTTTTGTCTTCTTTTTCCTAATACCTAGTTCTTTAATTGTATACCCTTTTATTCTAGGTGGACATTAAACACTTGTCAAACCAGACCAATGCACTAAAACTTTAGACTTGTTAAAGCGCTCATTCACAAAAGCAATTAAGTATTTATGCAATCACAAACTTTGAACCTTTGAGCAAGAGTAATAATAAGATTAAAAGGTAGATAGCCTTTAGGACTTAAACTACAATCAACCAAGCCCAACTCTGAGTTATTAAAGAATTATAAAACTTTATTAGGATGTGTTTCAAAAATTATGGGCACAAAAAAAATGCGTTCAGAATAACTGAGCACATTTTTTAAAGTGTTTTTTTACTACTACTTTTTAGCCTCTGGCAAAAGTACAGTATCAATAATATGAAATCTACCATTGCTAGAGTCAATGTTTCTAGTAACAACTAGGGCTCCATTTATATAAACATTGCCATCTTTCTTAGAAACAACCAATTTCTGACCGTTAACTGTTTTTAGTTTGGCTCCATTTTTTAACTCATTAATTGTAAACTTTCCGCTTACTACGTGATATGATAACACTTGACGTAATTCCGTTTGACCTTCTGGAGTTAAAAGTTGTGTCACTTTATCTCCTAATTGTTCAAAACCACTGTTAGTTGGAGCAAATACAGTAATTGGACCAACAGCTTCTAAACCACCATCCATATTAACAGCTTCTAATGCTGTAACTAAAGTTGATAAATTTGGTGCCTTACGAACATTCTCCATCACATTCTTAGCAGGTGACATAGCAGCACCTCCTACTATTGTTCCTTTTGTACTTAAGGGAGGTAATTGAACATCATTTACAAAGTGAACTACGCCATTGCTACAAAACGCATCAGATTCAGAAACCAAACTGTTGTTGAAGTAAAGTTTTTTACCAAACTTCTTAACTGAAATAGTTTCACCATTAATAGTTTTAAGAACATCACCATCTTTCAAATCACTTGTACTTAATGAACCTGGAATAACGTGATATTTAAGAATTCCAGTTAACTGATCTTTAGCGCTTGCTTGTGACAAAACCTTCATGGTATTACTTGGAAGTTTGTCAAATGCACTATTTGTTGGAGCTATAATTGTAAATGGTCCACTTGTAGCTAAAACATTTTGCAATTCAGCAAATTTTAGTAAAGTAACCAAAGTCGTCAAATTCTGAGCACTTGATAAGTTTTGAGAAATGTTTTGAGTTGTAGTGAATTCTACTTTTTCATCTTGTGCTTGTGCAAAAAAAAGTGTCACTACTGACATTAATACAACTATTGATTTTTTCATTATGGGATTTTTATATTTTAAACTTCTATTGTCCACCTAGCATTTGCTGCATTTGTTCTGAACTCATTTCTGTATATCCTGCAGGAATTGAAAAAGCATCATCCCCTACTTTGGTTGAAGTTACTGAACTTGCAGTCATTGTCATAGAAATTTGATTAACACTTGATGAAAACTCCATCAAGCAGCCTTCAATTAATCCTGCATAAGATGCATTATAAGAGCTTTTAACAAAAGGAATATCTTTTGTAAAGTATATGGATAACTGCTCGGTCATTTCGCCACCGGTAATAATAGCCTCTTCACATTTGTATCCAGCAATTTCCTTAGTGTTTCCAGAAAGTTTAACTTTTAGTTTTTTAGCCATTTCTTCACCTTCAGCAGACATTTTTTTCATTTGATCAGAAGTCAAAGACATTTGCATCTTCTGCCCCATCATATTCAATAACATAACACCTGAACCATTTTTATTGTCGGCTAAAACCGTTGTATTACCTATGTTCTCAATTGGCAATTCAATTTTGCTTTTAGTGCCTTTAACGGTCATAATCATTTGTTTAGGCATAAACATTTCCATTCCCGCCATTTCTCCACCATCGCCCGAAAGCGTTAAGGTATAATTAACAATAAAACCATCTTTAAGATTAGCTTTCTGAGCAACAACTGATGTTGTCATATAAACTAAGAATAATGCCGCCAATAATAATTTTACTTTTTTCATTTTTTCTATTTTAAATCACCAATTAATTTTTTCTTTGTTTAAAAAAGCTGCAATTCCTTTTTTGCACTCTTCTGTTTCTCTCGCTTTTGCATTTTGCTCTGCAGCATAATCAAATGAGTCTTGCATATCCATCGACTGTACTTTGTCAATCATTGCTTTGGTCAAAGATAAGGAGGAAGCAGCAGTTTCTTTGCATAGCTTATCTGCCAATTTTGCTACTTCTATTTCTATGTTATCTTTTGTAGATAT
>JBLIDK010000048.1:0-14191 GCA_047632595.1 Sphingobacteriales bacterium | reverse complement strand
TTGACCGCTCTTGCTTCAATACACGTTCAGGCTTCTTAGTGTTTTCCAATAAGCGATTGTAGGTTGAGAAAATATCCATATTGGAAACAACCAAATCCGCTGTATGAAATTCCTGGTGAGTGGAAATACCCGTCACACGACCTGCCTGATGCTCGATTTTTTGGACTGGTGTGTCAAATTGAAATTTTACTCCTTGACCTTTGGCCAACTCAAAAAGGCTTTTTGTAATCGCATGCATTCCACCTTTTGGAAAGTAGGTTCCTTGGTTCATTTCAAGATGAGGAATCATTGACATAATCCCCGGTGTCTTATAAGGAGATGATCCATTATAGGTTGCGTAGCGATTAAATAGTTGTACCAGATGAGGATTGGAAAAATATTGCTGATTGACTTCGTTGAGCGTAGAGTTAATAGATAGCTTAGATAAAGCCAATAGAGCTCTTATGGTGTCTTTAGAAAGATAGGTTTTTAGTTTATGTAATGATTTTTCTAAAAAAAGGCTTGCTGTAAGATCGTATTTCTCTCTGCTACTTTTTAAATAGTTAAAAATAAGTTCTGGTTTTGTGTCAAATCGTTCAGCAGCTTCTTTTACAAACGCTGCTTCATCTGATTTTGCTGAGAATTTTGTACCATCTTCCCAGAAATAATTACAAACCACATCTATAGATTTATAATTAAAGTAATCCTTAGGGTTTAAATCGTAAAGTTCAAAAAGCTCATCGACCAACCAGGGCATTGTAAAAAGAGAAGGGCCTGCATCAAAACGATAATCATCTTTTTTGAAAGCATGAAGCTTGCCTCCGGGGTAACTATTAGACTCAAATACAGTAACATCGTATCCCTTTTTGTTCAAGCGCAAAGCACTTGCAATTCCTGCGATACCAGAGCCGATAATAATGGCTTTTAACATGAATTATAATATATATTTCAAATATAAGGAACATCTAATCAATTAATGTGGTTAGATGTTTATAGGTTTAACGCATTAAAAAATGTGACTAGCCTTATCTAAACACGTTGTGTCTATTATAAATTATGATTCATAATATGTATCCATATCATAACAAAATCAAACAGAGAATAAAAAATAATGAACTGAAAAGCTATGACTATGTCGACACTTATAAATCTATACTTTTACACTTTACTACGGCACCTTTAATTTAGACCTATTAGAAAACACCGTTTCGAAGAGTATGAAAGGATTTTAAATAATCTTGTAAAAAAATGAAAAACTGTTTTAATAACTGGGGCAAGTGAGATGCTTGCGAAACACCTAACCAAACAATTAAAACAAGATTACTCTATCAGATATTTGACTCGTAAAGCAACTAGGATCAATGAGTATTTATGGGCTTTAAACAAAAATTATTGATCCTAATGCCTTAAAAGATGTCCATACCATTATCCATTTAGCTAGTTCTGGTATAGAAGATGGTCAAAAAAAGAAAACATATCATACTTTCAAGCCGAGTGGATAGTGCCCATTTGATTTTGAATGAATTAAAGAATCACTATTGACTCATTTATCTCGGCATCTGCAATAGGTTATTATGGAATGACAACTACGGACATCATTTATAAAGAAGAAAGTAATAAGGGAAATGACTTTTTAAGTAATGTTTGCCATAAATAGGAGGATGTTGCACATAAATTCAAATCAAGCAATGTTGCCAACAGAGTAGTAATTGTGCGAATCGGAATTATTCTTTCTACTAGAGGTGGCGCATTAAAAAAATAATTCGTCCTATAAAGTTTGGACTTGGATTTGGGCTTTGTCGAAATATAAAAGAATATTTAAGAGTTAATAAATAACTAAAGGCCAAAAGAGTCTGTCGATCAGCTGCCCATTCGTAACCACCCGCGCATATCTGCATAATTCCCTTGAGTCATTGGATTGGAAAAAATGCTTTTGTTGGTTCAAACTGAACATTGCTACCATTTACAAAGTAAAGCCCTGCTGCACGAATTATACGCCCCGATGAATCGAGGCATTCAAGCTCAACATAGAACACAAAAATCACCGTGTAAAACACTCATTCAAAACATAGTGTAGTTTCTTTGTATATTTAGGCTTTGCAATTTGGCGATGCCTCAACTACGCATAAAGCGAGAGTGGATATGGCTTTATACAATTTGCTCAGACTATCGTTATAAAACTAAAATATTGAGGTTATGGAAAAGGACAATAAAATATCAATAACACCAACGGAAAATGGACCTTACTTGGTTAAGGAGCTTAAGAATTTAGCAAATAGAAAAGGTTTAGTAGATACCAAAGAAACCATGGCCTTGTGCAGGTGTGGCGGATCAAACAACAAACCGTTTTGTGATGGAACTCACTTAAAAAATGGCTTTTCTTCCTCTAAACTTGATGGAAAAGTGCCTGATAAACGCGACAACTATGTTGGGCAAAAAATTACCATTCATGATAATCGAGGTGTATGTGCTCATGCTGGTAAATGTACCGATGGATTAGCCGCTGTATTCCACCTGAATGAAGAGCCTTGGATTCATCCAAACTCAGCAACAGCTGATGAAATTAAAGAAACTATAAATAAATGCCCCTCTGGCGCCTTGAGTTATACAATTAATGAGGTTGAACACAGAGACAGAAAGGGTGAGCCAAGTGTTTTTATTGCGCCAAACGGCCCGTACGTTGTGTCAGGAGAGCCGGCTCTTGAAAACACAGTCAGGGCAGAGGGTGCGTCCAAAGAACATTTTACCTTGTGCAGATGTGGGGGCTCTAAAAACAAACCGTTTTGTGATGGAACGCATTGGTACAACGAATTTAAAGATGACAAGAATTGAAACTATTGAGTGTAATTCTATTGCAGAAAAGCAAATAGAACTCAATATCTAAAATGCATTAAAAATGAAATTGAAAGCATAATTGATAAATCATGAATTACGAAGAAAACCCTAAAAGCATTAAGTTTCATGTTAAAAAGTATCTGTACAAGAACAAAAATAGGTTTGAAAATAAATCTTTTATAGATTTTCCGGCAGGAAATGGAATTACAACAAGAATTTTGCAAGAAATTGGAGCCAATTCCATTTGATCTGTTTTCTGAATATTTTCATATTGAAGGACTAGATTGTAAAAGAGCAAATATTGTTGATGGACTTCCTGTTGAAGATGCTTCTTCAGATTATTTAATCTGTCAAGAAGGAATAGAGCATTTCTCTGATCAATTAGCTTCTTTTAAAGAATTTAATCGAGTATTAAAAAAAGGTGGTGGACTTATATAACAACTCCTAATTACTCCAATTTAAGGGCTAAAATGAGCTATCTTCTTTCAGAAAGTGAGCGATTTAATTCAATTATTGCTCCTACGAATTAGATAGTATTTGGATGTCAAAAGAAAATATTACAAATGAAATATATTACGGTCATATTTTTTTGATTGGCATCTTAAAATTAGGCAGTTTTGGAAAATTAAGTGGTTTTAAAATTAAACACATACAAGCTACTCGAGTTAAAACAACTTCTTTAATTTTACTGGTGCTCTTCTACCCTTTCATTTGAAGCTGAAATTAAAGAATATGCAAATCAATTTAATTGGAAAAATAGCATTGCCAAATATGTAGACTTATACAAAAAAGTTGAAAGAGATGCACACTAACAAGATTGTCTGAATGACAATAAGTATTCAAATGAACACCTTTCAATCATCAAGGAAATTATAATAGCAGTGGATTTTGGGGTTTCATTGGGCTAAACTATTTAATAGAAAGACCCCATGTGAAATTGAGAAATCAATTCTTAAAATCGGATTCTAACTTCAAATGAAAAGGTAGTTTCGTTTTTTGCAAAAGCAATGATTCACTAACGTAATTTCTTTTAGATTTTGAATTTGAGGTCTATGAATTATTCCTTACCTTTTTGACCAGGCAAAAACAACCCCTGCCCTTTGTGCAAATAAGCGCTACCTCGTAAAAACAATATAATTAAATACATGAAGCACCCAATTATTGACCTACACTGCGATTTACTTGCCCACCTTTTAAACGTTCCCAATCACGACCCATTTAGTAGGGAAGGAATTGGCTGTTCTTTCCCAGCATTGGCCGAAGGAAATGTAAAACTTCAAGTAATGGCAATTTTTACAGCTACAGAAAAGGGTAGCGCCACTTTAGCCGTAAGACAAAGTGAGATCTTTGCCTCTTTACTAAGCAAGTATCCAAATAATTGCACTTTGGTTAATGATATTGCCTCGCTAAATCAAATTTCCACTTCTACAAAATTGGGTATGCTTGCCGCAATTGAAAATGCCTCGGGTATTTGTGAAGAGGGAGAGTTAATGGATGTTGGGTTAAAGAGGCTGGAACAAATTATAACCAACACAAATGGGCTTTTATACATAGGCCTTACCCATCATGCAGAAAATAGATTTGGTGGTGGAAATAACAGCCCCGCTGGACTAAAGGAAGACGGCAAAACGCTACTTCAATATATGCACGGTAAAAAAATTGCAGTAGATTTTTCACATGCCAGCGACGCATTGGCGTACGACATACTCGACTACCTTTCAAAAAACAATTTAGATGTCCCTATTCTAGCGAGTCATTCCAACTACCGTAGCGTGTTCAATCATGTGCGAAACCTCCCAGATGAACTTGCAAAAGAAATCATCCAAAAAGGCGGATTAATTGGTGTTAATTTCTTGAGAGCCTTTGTACATAATTCCAACCCAGCTGCCCTTTACCAGCACATCAATCACGGAGTTGAATTAGGAGGAAAAAACTCCATCTGTTTTGGTGCCGATTACTTTAATACCGACAGCCACGAAGACAGGTCAAGAGTTCCTTTTTATTTTAATGAGCATAAAGATGCGGGTTCATATCCCTCAATTATTAAGCAAACCACCAAGCAGGTCTCTCCTGATTTGGTAGAAAATATTAGTAGTCATAATGCGACAAACTTCATTCTGAATCTTTGGAAATGAAAGATATAGAAACAAGAGTCAATATTGAATTTCTTATTAATGCCTTCTACCAGAAAATTACTATTGATAAGCTAGTTGGTCATTTTTTTACTGAAGTTGTTGTGTTAGAATGGGATAAGCACATTCCCATAATAGTAGATTTTTGGGAGGGCGTACTTTTTGGGGCAACAAAATATAAAGGCAACCCCATGCTAAAACATATTGAGCTTAGTAAAAAGTCTCCATTAAAGGCCCTGCATTTTGAACGTTGGTTAAGTACCTGGGAAGAAACAATTCGCGCTCATTTTGAAGGCCCCAAAGCCGAAGAGGCCATTTCACGAGCAAGGCAAATTGGCTCACTAATGCAGTTTAAAATTGAAAAATCTAGTTAGTTGCTTTGCTTTCGCAGGCTTAATAGTACAGCTAGTTGGGCTTCTAAAGGCCAAGTTTATTCTGCCTTTTAATATTAGCTGACTATATTGGCAACTCAGTTGCATAAAAATGAAGTGTTCAATTCAATTTCTATTCTTTCTACTTATTTGTTCTTACAATATAGTTCACGCTCAGAATTTCATCGGCACCGTGCTTAACGCGGAAGACAAAAGCCCAGTTCCTTTTGCTACCGTTTACTTTAGTGAGCTTGAGTCGGGCACTTCTACCTCAAATGAAGGGGTCTTTTTAATTGAACATTATCCCCAAAAGAAAATTGCTATTTCAATTAGCTCGGTAGGTTTCAAAACCTTAGATGTTGTTTTGGATCTTTCAAAAATATCAACTCAAACATTTTATTTACAGCCAACCCATATTAAGCTAGAAGAAGTAATTGTGTCGGTGCCAGGAGGAAAACTTAAAGGTGCAACCGTAGCAAATGTTTCTAAAAGCAATTTGAGCGAGTTAAATTCCACTTCAGCATTTACCCTTAGCGATGCTATTTCAAACATTGCAGGAGTAGATCAAATAACTACAGGTGCTCGAATTGGCAAACCTGTTATCCGTGGTTTATCAGGGAGTAGAATTGTTACTTATACCCAGGGCGTTCGTGTAGAGAATCAACAATGGGGCGAAGAGCATGCTCTGGGTGTAGGTTCTATAGGTATTGAAAGCGTGGAAGTAATAAAAGGTCCAGCCTCCCTTCTTTATGGCTCAGATGCTATTGGCGGAGTGATTTACTTTAATGATGAGCGCTATGCGAAACACGATGAACTGGAAGTCCAGGCTCAAAACACCTTCGATTTTACTACCCAAAGCAACAACGCAAGCGCTGGGTTTAAGATTCATAAAGAAGATTTAAAGCTTAATCTTTTTGCAGGCAAAAGCGCAAGTCCCGATTATGTTTTACCTTCTGCCAACCGAGTGTTTAATTCTCGCTTTAACGAAAGCAATTTAAAGGCTGCTTTGGGTTTCAATAAAAGCAACTGGATTACTAACATCCGCTACAGCTATATAAACAACCAATACGGAATTACAGATACAGCGCTTTTTTCAACTACAACCGAAAAGATTAGCCTAGCGCCCGCTCAATATGTGGAAAGTCATTTGGGAAGCATTGAAAACACTCTTTTTGTTGGTGAGTCTAAGTTTAATTTAATTCTTGCTACCAACCTAAATAACCGAGAAGAGTACGAGGGCAATTTAGATTCTTCCGACCTCAATATGAAGCTGCTAACTCATTCATATAACTTAAAGTGGTTTTCGAAGGAATATAAAAACCTTGACTTTATTTTAGGGTCACAAGGTCTACTTCAAACCAACAAAAACTTTGGTGAAGAAATCTTAATTCCAGATGCATCAACCCAAGACGTTGGAGCGTTTGTTCTGTCTAATATTTCAGTAAAAAAGTTAAAATTTCAGGTGGGTGTTCGAGCCGATTCTAGAAAAATTAGCCTAACAGATTTTTCGCCAACGTTTGAACAAAGGTATTCCAGTCTGAATTATTCCTTAGGTGCAAATTATTCTGTCGGTGCCTCAATCGTTCGTGCAAACATTAGCACCGGATTTAGGGCTCCAATTAGTTCTGAATTATTTTCAGACGGGGTTCATGAAAGCGCTTTGCGATATGAGATTGGAAACCAAAATTTGGTAAGCGAGAAAGCTACTCAGCTAGACCTAAGCTTCGAGTTTGAAAACGAGCATTTGAATTTTATTATTAACCCTTTTGTGAATAGCATCAATAACTACATTTACCTTCAACCAAAAGATAGTGTTATTGATGGTGCTCCCGTTTTTGAATATGTTCAAACCAACGCGTTGTTAACTGGCGGCGAGTTGGGAGCACACTTTCATCCTCATGGACTGCATTGGTTGCATTTAGAGAGTTCACTTGCCTATGTTTTGGCCCAAGACGGGGACAAAAACCCTTTGCCATTAATTCCAGCAACCTCCATTAATTCAACAGTAAAAACTGAATTTGAAGCTCGTAAAAACTTGTATTTAAAAGAGCTTTTTGTTAGGCATATTTACAAACTACAACAACAAAACTTTGCTCAATTTGAAACCTCTTCTCCAAGCTATCAAGTAATAAATGCAGGGGCTGTAATGAGTGTAAACTCTGATAAATTGCCTTTAGAGATAAGTTTAGGTGTTAAAAATGTATTCAATACCACCTACATCGATCATCTTTCAAGATTTAAGTCAATTGGAATACCAATGGTGGGAAGAAGTTTTTATATTGGAGCTAAATTAGCCGTCAATAAAAAACTTAACTCTAAATAATGCACAAAACATTTCTCCTAATTGTCATTGCTATTTCAGGTTTGATTTCTGGAACCGACACTTTTGCTTGCAATGGCCTAGTGAATTCGAAAGGAAATGAAGCTATCGTCTTTGATACCCCTACAAATGATTCGGCTTCTGTTGAATTAATAAATTGGGTTAAAAACGACCTGAAAAAAGGCTTTGGTGCTGGAAAAGGCAATTTGAAAGATAGCCATCATGAGTTTTGGTCAGAGACAGTTGGGGAGGTAAAACACCGCTATCCCAATTTAAAACTAGTGGTACCCGGACATGGAGAGCCTAGTGGGACAGAACTATTAGATTACACAATTAATTTTTTCGAAAACAAGTAAGTTAAACACATGAAATCGAATGAAGTCGGCCACCGTTAGTGAAATAAAAAAAGAGTTAGGAACTCAAAGTCCAAAGCAACTTATTGATTTGTGTTTGCGGCTTTCGAAGTTTAAAAAAGAGAACAAAGAGCTTCTTACCTATTTGCTTTACGAGGCAGTTGATGAAGATTTTTATGTAGAATCCATTAAAACAGAAATGGACGGTTTATTTGAAGAAATAAATACTTCTAGCTACTACTTCATCAACAAAACCATTCGAAAAATTTTACGCTTAGTAAAAAAGCATATTCGTATCTCACAGAAAAAAGAAACAGAAGTGGAGTTATTGGTTCACTTTTGTATGAAAATGTCAGAGATAACTCCTAGCATTTTTAAAAACACAAAGCTAAACGGCCTTCATTATAGAACCGTTTTAACAATTGAAAAATCACTCTCCACTCTTCACGAGGATTATCAATTTGACTATCGCGACAAGCTAATTCAACTTAACGAAAATCAATAAAATTTGACTCTGTTTGGATTAAGTGATGAATCACTTTCATTATATTTACTTAGTTTAGTAGTGAAATACGCTAAAAACCCACTAAAATGAGCCCAATAGGTGTTTTAATTGACTTTACCGACTTATGTTTTACATCTGTTCGCTTCGCAGCCGAAATCTCTAAGAAGAATAAGGCCAAAATTTCTCTTATTCACGTTGCACACGATGAAAAGAAAAAAGCAGAAGTTGAAGCGAAGTTTGAGCCTTATATAAAAATGCTTAAAGATGCTGGATTAGAAACTAAAATTGAACTGACATTTGGTGATTTTGAAGATGTCATTCCAAAATTCTTAAAACAGCTAGGTGTTGAATTGGTTATTGTTGGTACACATGGTGCGAAAGGAATTAAGCAAGCTTTATTTGGTTCAAATATTCTTCATTTAATGCAACATATTTCACAACCTGCAATTGTTGTTCATAAAAACAGTATAACTCCGAAGCAAGGCGATTCCAAAATATTGTTCACCATGGCTCCTCATGAAAACTTCCAGAAAAAGATTTCTGAAACAATTAAAATGGCTAGAATTTTCGATAGCAAAATTATTGTTTACACAATTCTAAAATCAGGTGATGTTCTGGGAGAGGACATTAAACGAAATAAAAAACTCGCCCTTGAAGCTTTCAAAAATGAGGGTGTAAATTATGAAGTTGTAGATGAGCCCGCGACAGTATACTCATTTGGATTTGGAAAGCAGATTCTCCAATATTCGTCTGACAATAACATTGATGTTGTCTCTATTTTATCCACTGTTTCTACACAAGCAGTTCTAGGAAATGCAGACAAGGAGCGTATTATTCTTAATGAAAAAGAAATACCCGTTTTCTGTGTAAATAATTAATTCCTTTTTTCTTGCTTTAGTCTTTATACTAGAGAGCCGCTTTTTAATTAAGTTTTGTTACTTAAATAGAATAACTTTGCACAATGTTAAGGCAGCAAAAATCACTTGAAGAAATTTTAGCAAAGCTTGATATTTCGGCATTAAACGAAATGCAAGTAAAAGCAATGGAGGTAATCACTTCCAATAATCACGTGATGTTGCTTTCGCCAACAGGTACTGGAAAAACCGTTGCATTCTTATTACCATTGCTTCAAAAATTAAACCCCTCTTTAAACGAAGTTCAATTGCTAATACTAGTTCCTTCTCGGGAGTTGGCCATACAAATTGAGCAAGTGGTTCGTGAAATGGGAAGCGGATACAAAGCAAATGCAGTTTACGGTGGCCGCCAAGTTTCAAAAGATAAGTTAGAGTTGAAACAAGCTCCCGCTATTTTAATTGGAACACCAGGAAGAGTAGCAGATCACATTCGTAGAAAAACAGTATCAACTAAGCACATTGCAAATCTGGTTTTAGATGAATTTGATAAATCATTAGAAGTTGGTTTTGAAAAAGACATGATTGAGATTGTAGATGACCTTAGCGCCCTAACTACAAAAGTGCTTACTTCAGCAACTCAAAATGTGGACGTCCCCAACTTTATAACCTTTGATGATCCAATAAAACTTGATTTCTTAACAAATCAGCGCTCCCAGTTGTCGGTTAAAATTGTGCCAGCCCAAGACAAAGACAAGCTTGAAGCTTTAGTTACCCTATTAAAACACATTGGCGATGCCAGTGGAATTGTTTTCTGCAATTTTAGAGAGAGTATTCAATTTGTGAGCGATTATTTAAACGATAATGACATTGACCATAGTTGTTTTTATGGAACGATGGAGCAGCGGGATAGAGAGCGTTCTTTAATAAAATTTAGAAACGGCTCCTCCAAAGTATTGCTTGCAACAGATTTAGCTGCAAGAGGAATTGATGTGCCAGAAATGGATTATATTATTCATTATCAACTACCTATAAAGGAAGAAGAATTTATTCATAGGAATGGCCGAACCGCTAGAATGAATAAAAGTGGTACTTCTTATGTGTTGAAATGGGTTGACCAATCGTTGCCTCCATTTATAAAAGGAGATGTTTTGGATGATTTAAAACCAGGAGCTGAACTAAGCTCTAGTAAATTAACCACTTTGTTTATTTCGGGTGGGAGAAAGGACAAGATTTCAAAAGGTGATATCGCCGGGATGTTTTTCAAACAAGGGGGACTAAAAAGTGATGAGCTTGGAAATATAGAATTAAAGCAAGATTGCGCATTCGTCTCTGTTCCAGAAGAAAAGGTAGATATGTTAGTTGAGAAGCTGAACAATCAGCGATTAAAAAAGAAGAAAGTGCGAATAACAATTATTGAAAATTAATACGATGAAAGGAAGATTTGCGTGGTGGCCAAACTGGGTTGAGAAAAAGCAAAAATATGCTACAACTACTGAGAAGTTTATGGATGAGGATCGCTTTAATGCGATTGCGGTAGGAACGGGTTTGCCTGACATTTCTCAGCGTTCAACATTTAACTTTAGGGATGTAAAAGATGGCGCCGAGCGCTTTTTAGGTGTTTCGCCTTCTGGGGAAAAACCATTTGCCCGTATTTATACTCGTTTGGGAAATCCAAATACAGAATATTTAGAAAAAGTGATGTTCCGTTTAGAGTGCGACCACCTAATTGAAAAGGCATTAGAAGCAGATGAAAAAGAACCAAGTATAGGCGCTTTGGTCTTTTCTTCGGGAATGGCCGCAATTAGTACCACTATAATGGGTTTTATTAAACCAGGCGATGGTATTGTAGTAGGAAACGTTTACGGTTGTACCGATTCGTTTATGCGCTACCTTTCTGACCGTTTAGGGGTGAATATTTACTTTACAGATGCAACAAAACCCGAAAATATTGCTGAGTTGATAGAAAATCATCCAGAAATTGTTGCTGTTTTATTGGAAACACCTGTTAACCCAACGTTAGAAATTACGGATATTGAAGCTGTTTCTAAAATTACTGAACCAAATGAGGTTCTATTAATTGTCGATAATACGTTTTGTTCTCCCTATCTACAACAGCCCTTTCGTTTAGGTGCAGATATTGTAGTGCATTCAATGACTAAATATGTAAACGGTCACAGCGCTTCAATTGCAGGAGTTGCTTTAGGTCCTTTTGAATATTTCAGCACCGATTTATTTATAGCGTATAAGGATTTTGGTCCAACCCCTTCTCCTTTTGATTCGTGGTTAAATAGCTTGTGTATTCAAGATTTAGGCTTGCGAGTAAAAACCCAAAGTGAATCGGCTTTAGAAATTGCAAAATTCTTAGAGGCTCATCCATTAATTGAAAAAACAATCTACCCGGGTTTAAAATCACACCCACAATACGATATTGCACAAAGGCAAATGAAAAATGGAGGAGCAATGATCACTTTTGAGGTTAAGGGCGGTTTTGATGCTGGTGTTCGCTTAATGGACTATTTCGCACGTCCAGACACTCCAATGGAGCTTTGCGTGAGCTTAGGTTCTGTTATTAGCTACATTGAACATCCTGCAAGCATGACGCATAGTGTTGTGCCAGAAGAAGCGCGTGAAAGTCGTGGAATTTCTAACGGTTTAGTACGTTTATCAGTTGGGGTTGAAGGAACAAAAACTTTAACAAGAGCAATTGACGAGGGTTTAAGGTTAGCACAATAGGGCATTTGGTTGTGTCTCTTGCCATTTAAGTCTTGCATTTGATGCTTACTTGTGCTAAAACAAGTGGGCAAAGTTGCTCCTTTAGTTAACACTGCGAAGCAGCACCGTAGGTAATTTGTCCATTACTCATTGTCACTAAAATGTTTATTTGCTCTCTAATGACCTAGCACATTGCAAATCCCCTTGATTTCTTGTAACTTTGTAGCAGCTAAAGGCCTTTTTTGGCCCAACTTCTTATAATATTAAATGTACATGATAGCAGTTTAAACCTGTTGCGTTTTTTGTTATTTGATGTTTGTTAGCATTTAATAAATCGCAAAAACACGAATGGGTAAGTCACAAGAAACATTTAATAAAAAAGAAAAAGAGAAGAAGCGTTTCAAAAAACGTCAGGATAAACAAGCTAAAAAAGAAGAGCGCTTAGCAAATTCAAACAAGGGCGGAAGTTTAGACGACATGATGGCTTATGTTGATGAATTTGGAAACATCACAGGCACCCCGCCAGATCCAACCAAAAAGAAAAAGATTATTCTTGCTGAGAACATTGAAATTGGTGTTCCTAAACGAGAAAAAATTGTAGAAGATCCTATCAAAAAGGGAACTATTGAGTTTTTTAACGACCAAAAAGGTTTTGGTTTTATTAACGAATACAATTCACAAGAAAGATTCTTCGTTCATGCTAATGGATGTATTGATAAAATTGCAGAAGGTGATAAAGTAAGGTTTGAACTAGAGCAAGGCATGAAGGGTATGAACGCCGTGCGTGTTAAGATTATTGATACGTTTGAAGTGCCTAAACCAGATGCGCCAGCTAAAGTTGAAGGTGAAGAAGCTGTAAAAACTGAAGGAAAAGACGAGCCTAAAGCTGAGGGCGAAGTTGCTCCAAAAGCAGAAGGAACTGAAGTTCCTAAACCAGAAGCGCCAGCTGAAGTTGAAGGTGAAGAGGCTGCAAAAACTGAAGGGGAAGACAAGCCTAAAACTGAGGGAAAAGACAAACCAAAAGCCAAGGGTGAAGTAGCTCCAAAAGCAAAAGGAACTGAAGAACCTAAAGCAAAAGTTAAAACTGAAGACAAGGCTGAAGGAAAAGACGAGCCAAAAGAAGATAAGCCTTCTTAGTCGGTTTTAGAAAGTACAACTGCTTTCTTGGAATCTAAACTGTAGCGTTTTCCCTGTTAATTAGATGTCCCTTTTCTAAAGGAAGCATTACATTTGCAAGGGAATCAACAATGCTTTAGCTTTAATATCATGAATGAATTATTTGCATTTGGCCTTTTAGCCTTTACCTCATTCTTTACCCTGATTAACCCTTTAGGTACAATGCCTGTGTTTATGACAATGACTGCGGACATTGATGCTAAACACCGAACGAATACGGCAAAAAAAGCGACGATTGTTGCTTTTTTAACAATTGTTTTCTTTGCGTTTTCGGGCCAGCTATTGTTTAATTTCTTTGGTATTTCGGTGAACAGCTTTAGGGTTGTTGGTGGGATAATATTCTTTATTATGGGCATGGACATGCTTCAAGCTCGTTTAAATAAAGTGAAGATTAAAGAAGATGAGGTTAAGTCCTATGTAAATGATATCTCCATAACGCCTTTGGCAATTCCAATGATATGTGGTCCTGGGGCAATTTCAAATGCTATTATTTTAATGCAAGATGCTGAAACTATCGAGAAAAAAGGAGTCCTTATTGCTACAATAGCTATTGTGTTGCTTTTAACTTTTGTAATTCTTTACAGTTCTGGAAGAATCATAAAATTACTTGGCGTAACGGGAAACAATGTAATGATGCGCCTAATGGGCCTGATTGTTATGGTTATTGCCGTAGAGTTCTTCTTTAGTGGCCTAAAGCCTATTCTAGCAGACATTATCCACCCCTAAACTATTTGCGTTTATATACAGGCACGCTTGAACAGGCTTCGCCATACATTAAGCTTTTTACAAAAGGCATTAGTTTCGTAGTTATTGAGACGTAAGCGCCCTCGGGAAGCTCGTTTTCTGAACAACCCTTTATAATTACTCGTTGGTCTTTGAAATTTGAAAAATCCTCTTTGTTCAGGTTCTCATAAAACAATTGCTCCTTACATTCTTCTGGACTTCCAAAATACA
>JBLIDK010000047.1:0-14847 GCA_047632595.1 Sphingobacteriales bacterium | reverse complement strand
CTTAATTAAACCGATTTTAGTAATACTATTTCACGTTGTCGGAATAATTGGTTTCAGCAATGGAATGCTCTTTGTTGCTTTTGGCCAAATTGTGCCTTATCACCTACTTTTGATGGGGTATTTAGTTTTTTCAGAATACAATTTCAAAAAACCTTCTTGGCAAATTAAAGTACTCCTAGTAATGGTTTTAGGTTGGGTTATTGAAGTTATTGGAGTAAATACAGGTTTAATTTTTGGAAAATACACCTACCAAGAAGTTCTAGGGTTTAAAGTGTTTGGCACTCCTTTGCTTATTGGGTTAAACTGGGCATTGGTTGTACTTGGTTCATTAGAACTTTTTAGATGGGTTGGAAAGTATAAATTTATTGCCGCAAGTATGTTTTTGGTGTTACTTGACGTGATAATGGAGCCTGTTGCAACAAGGCTAGGTTATTGGCAATGGGCAGAAATAACCATTCCTTTGCAAAACTATATAGCATGGTTTATCGTTGCTTTAGTATTAACCTATATATTAAACAAAGAGGTGGAAGAATCGAAGCCAAATAAAACTGCGATAGTTTTTATTCTATCTCAAGTAGTATTTTTTAGTGTGCTAAGAATCATTTAGTAAATTTGCAGTATGAAAAACCTTCAGGTTACAATTGACGAAAATTCAGGATTTTGCTTTGGCGTAGTTTACGCTATTGAAATGGCAGAAGAAATACTTCAGGAAGACGGTGAACTTTACTGTCTTGGTGATATTGTACACAACGATATGGAGGTGGAGCGCTTAACAGCAAAAGGCTTAAAAATCATAGATCATGATGATTTGCAGGAGCTAAAAGATGTGAAAGTACTAATTCGTGCTCATGGCGAACCACCTGAAACCTATAAATTGGCAATGAAGAATAACATCACTTTGTTAGACGCCTCTTGTCCTGTGGTGTTAAAACTGCAAAACAGAGTCAAACAAAGCTATGACCAAGAGGAGAAAATTGTAATTTTTGGAAAACCGGGACATGCAGAAGTAAAAGGTTTGAATGGTCAAACAGTTAATAACGCTATTATTATTAAAGATAAAGCTGAAATTGATACGGCGGGCTTGCCTAAAAAATTCACTTTATACAGTCAAACTACAAAAAGCACCGATAAATTTTATGAGCTTAAAGATGAACTGATAAGTAAAGGTTACGACGTTCAAGCAAAAGACACTATTTGCAGACAAGTTTCGAATAGAGATGGAGATCTAAGTAAGTTTGCAAACAATTTTAATAAAATTGTTTTTGTTGCAGGTAAGAAATCATCGAACGGGAAAGTGCTATATGATGTATGTCGTAAGCATAATGCAAATACCTACTTTGTTTCAACTTTAAGCGAAATAAAGCCACAATGGTTCGAAAATTCTGAATCGGTTGGAATTTGCGGTGCCACCTCAACCCCAATGTGGTTAATGGAAGAGGTGAAATCTCAACTACAAACATTTTAATGAAAACAACCAGACCTAATTATGGGGTTGGAATTGCGTTTGTTATTCTACTTATTTGGGTGGTTACACTTTCATATAGCATAGTTTTTCATACAATTAATTGGACTAATCCCTTAAACTATTTACTGGTTTTAGCCATCATGCATTTGTATACAGGTTTGTTTATAACCGCTCATGACGCCATGCACGGAAGTATTTCTTCCGCCAAATGGCTTAACAATCTACTTGGATGGATTTGTACGTTTTTATATGCCTTTTTTCCTTTACACAATTTACGCAAGAAACATTTTCTACATCATAAAGAGGTTGGTGAAGAAAGAGACCCTGATGTATACCATAAGCCATTTTTATTGTGGTATTTTACTTTTATAAAAAATTATTTTAGATGGTGGCAACTGCTTATTTATGCAGTTACATTTAATGTTTTAAAACTTTGGATTAATGAAGCGAACCTTATACTGTTTTGGATAATTCCATCGCTTTTAAGTACCCTTCAGTTATTTTATTTTGGTACGTATTTACCACATCGAAATACTCCAAATAATAAACATAAGAGCGCAACACTTTCAAAGAATCATTTAATTGCTTTTCTTAGCTGTTACTTTTTTGGTTATCATTATGAGCACCATGAAAGTCCTCAAGTACCTTGGTGGATGCTTTGGAAAACGAAATAATAATATGGTGAATAGAGGGGCGGTTTTTTTGTTTTTTCTTGTTTGGAATAGCTTATTGCTTGGTCAAACTAATTTTGAGCGCATTATATTCTATTCACTAAACGAAGCTATCGCATCAGATTCTGCCATTAACTTAAATTTATCCGATAAGGAAATAGAAGCCTTGCCTCAACAATTAACATCCCTAAAGGCATTAGAGCGACTTGATTTAAGAAACAATAAGCTAAAAGATATTTCAATTGTTGTTAGTTTTACTACTCTAACTAGTTTGAAAGTTGGCAATAATACTATTGCATCACTACCTAAAAATTTAGGAGACTTAAGTAAATTAAAAACACTTGATGTAAACAACAATAGTTTAACCGACTTACCTAAGTCATTTGTAGAGTTAAAGGAACTAGCAACATTTAATGGGAATCGGAATAAATTTGAAGGAATTCCAATGGTTTTGTTCAACTGTGAGAATTTGCAAAGTTTATCCCTATCAAATTGTTCTATTCAAACTATTCCTGGGGAAATAAAAATGCTCAAAAACTTGAACTACCTTAATTTAAGCGGAAATAATATTAGTCAATTGCCAGAGGAGCTTATTAAGATTAAAACCTTAAGAACGCTCGATTTGAGCAATAATAAACTTACGTCTTTTGATTTAAAGTTCAAGGGACTTAAAAACGTTGAAGCCATAGATCTAAGCGGAAATAATTTAACCAGCTTACCTAAATCCTTCACAAAGATTTTTTATTTAGAAACTTTAAGAATCAGCAACAATCAGCTAACAACCTTGCCTAAAAAGTTAAATAAAATGAAAAGACTTTCTATTCTTGTAGCAGAGGGAAATGATTTTTCGGAAGCTGAAAAAGATAGAATTCGATCATTGCTACCACAGGCTCAAATAGTTTTCTAAGTAAAAATTTAGGCTAATTCTCTAGTTTGTAGTTAGTATAAATGAAAGAAATAGTAAATTTGCAAAGAAATTGTGTAAAATCTCATTGCAGAAAATCAGTTTTAAACTTAAGAATCAGATTCCAGTATAATGTTAAAGAGTACTACCAGTCTTAAAAAAGTAAAGTATAATAGTAATCCTCGTAAAGATGAATTCTTTAGAGTATTAAAGGAAAGAGTTTACAGCTATTTTAAGGATAATGATATTAGCCCTTATGCCAATGCAAACATGTATTTTAAAACTGCTTTTGCGGTTGTTTCATGGGCAGGTATTTATGCTTTAATAATGAGTAATGTTTTAAGCAGTAGTTTAGGATTGCTTGTTCTAGCTTTTACTGTCTTAGGATTTGTAAATATTTTCATTGCATTCAACATCATGCATGATGCGAACCACTTTGCTTACTCAAAAAGTAAAAAGGTGAATAAGTGGATGGGTTTAAGTATGAATTTTATTGGTGGGAATGCCTACTTATTTACTCAAATGCACAATGCACACCATGCCTTTGTAAACATTCATGGTATTGATGTAACCTTGGAGTCGCATGGACTATTTAGATTTACACCACATGAGCCATGGCAGCCAAAACATAAATGGCAACATATTTATACACCTATGATTTATGCTTTGGCAATGATTCATTGGGTAACTATTAAGGATTTCAAGTGGTTCTTTTTTGAGCATAGCATTGGAAACACCAAAAACATTAAACACACGCCAAAAGAGTTAATGAATTTAATTTTTGGTAAGATTACTTACTTCGGCTTGACCTTAGTACTACCCTTAATTTTTATTGAAGCCTCAGCATGGTGGATTGTTTTTGCTTGGATTAACCTACACATTCTACCAAGCTTAACTTTTGCACTAATATTTCAAGTAACCCACGTTTATGATGGTACGCATTATCCACTTCCTTCGGATGAAGGAAGTATTGAAAACAACTACGCCATTCACGTATTAGAAACTACTGCAGATTTCTCAAGAAAAAGAAAAGTAGCTTCTTGGTTTATGGGAGGAATTAACATTCACGTAATTCACCATTTATTTCCACAAATATGCCATGTGCATTATGCTGCTTTAACAGATATTGTAGAAGAAACTGCTAGAGAACATGGTTTGCTTTATCAGGAGAATCCAAGCTTTTGGGTTGCTCTAAAGAAACACATGAAAATATTACATCACTTATCAGCACCCGAGGCAGAAGTTCCGCAGTACGGACCTAGCGCAGTTTACGTTTAATACTTAAAGGCTTTCGAAATTCGGAAGCCTTTTTTGTTTTCATGCATAAGGATTCTACTGATTATAATGCGTTAGAAGTGTGTTGCAGAGATTAGAGCTATTAATTACTGTAAATACGCGGAGATTATATATTATAAACTCATTAAAAATGCGGAGAAAAAACGGTATAATTTCTGCATATTAAATGAGAAATGCCAAAGTACATCTATGAATACAGCACATGGCCTCAGTTTACATGGGATGAAAATGCGATAAAAACCTTATTGGGAAAGGTGCGGCATATGCAGGGCAAACTATTTGGAAAGATGAGTTCCTTAGGTTTTTCACTTCGTGAGCAATCTCAACTCGCAACCATTTCAATGGATGTTTTAAAGTCTTCGGAGATAGAAGGTGAAAAACTAAATCACGAACAAGTGTGCTCATCAATTGCCAAAAGACTTGGAATATGCCGGTATGGTCTATGCTAGTCGTGATGTGGATGGGGTAGTTGAAATGATGCTAGATGCTACACAAAAACACCATGAAGATTTAACAGAAGATAGACTTTTTGGATGGCACTCTTCGCTTTTCCCCAGTGGAAGAAGTGGACAGTATAAAATAGATGTAAGGCAATACCGCGATGGCCCAATGCAGCTTGTTTCAGGGGCCTTAGGTAAAGAAAAAGTACATTTTGAGGCACCACCACACAACATAGTAAAGTCTGAAATGGATGTATTTCTTAAGTGGTTTAATTCTGATCAAAATTTGGATGATGTGGTTAAGTCAGCTATCGCACATTTTTGGTTTGTCATAGTTCATCCATTTGATGATGGAAATGGACGAATGGTTAGGGCACTTTCAAACTTACTTCTTGCTCGTTCTGAAGATAGCACAGAGCGATACTATAGCTTGTCTAGTCAAATGTTAGTTGAAAGGAAGCAATACTATCAATGCTTGAAAGACGTGCAGCACAATGACGGAGACATTACCCAATGGTTATTGTGGTTTTTAAATTGCATGTACGGTTCACTAAAATCTGCAGAAGAATCATTAAAGTCGGTATTGTTTAAAACAGAGTTTTGGGACACCCACACGAATACTGAAATTAATAGTCGGCAGCGATTAATGTTAAACAAACTTTTGGATGGATTTGAAGGCAAACTTAAAACATCCAAATGGGCTAAAATAACTAAATGTTCACCTGATACCGCATTACGAGATATAAAAGACCTAATAGAAAAAGGAATTCTACAACAAGATGAATTGGGAGGTAGAAGTACGAATTATGAGCTATTTAGAGAGGGCAGAAAATCTTAAAAAGGCTATAGCTTTTTTGAATAAACATCCTCGATGCTAATTGATTTTTAATTATTTTATAATGACAATGTGTTTTAAGTTTATAACTTAATTTAAAATTGAGATTAACTTAATATTGGTGCTAGCATTTTATTCTTATTTTTGACAGCATAGAAAAAATAACTTTACCATGGAATATACAATCTGGGATTTTCTTCTACTATTAGGAGCGTTAGGGATCTTCATCTATGGAATGAAGGTGATGAGCGAAGGCCTTCAAAAACTTTCTGGAGAAGGCTTAAAGAAAATTCTTGGGGGAATGACCTCCAACAGAATAGCGGGTATTTTCACCGGTTTCTTAATTACAGGTCTAATTCAATCCTCTTCCGCCACTACTGTAATGGTGGTGAGCTTTGTAAACGCTGGACTTTTATCTTTAACTCAGTCATTAGGAGTAGTAATGGGTGCCAACATTGGCACTACAATAACGGCTTGGTTAATAGCTATTTTAGGGTTTAAAGTAAATATACAAGCCGGAGCAATCATTGTCATTGGATTAACTTTCCCGCTAATGTTTGCAAAAAACATTAAGCTGAAATACCTAGCAGAATTTATTTTAGGTTTCGGGATATTATTTATTGGTTTAGGATTTTTAAAAGATGCCGTTCCGGACATCAAACAAAATCCTCAAATTCTAGAATTTCTTTCCGCCTATACCAGCGATGGCTTTGGGTCTATACTATTCTTTGTATTTATTGGAACCTTGTTAACAGTTATTGTGCAATCTTCTAGTGCAACTATGGCTATTACACTAGTCATGCTAGCACAGGGTTGGATACCTTTTACAATCGCTGCAGCGATAGTGCTTGGAGAAAATATAGGAACCACCATAACCGCTAATTTGGCTGCCTTGGTAGGGAATGTTAATGCCAAGCGAACTGCCCGTTTTCATACTATATTTAACCTAATTGGGGTGACCTGGCTATTGTTAATTTTCCCATGGTTTTTGAATATGATTGATAATTTTCAGGAGGCAATTTTAGGAAACGGTTCGGTATTCGATGCAGTAGATATGAATGCTACGGAAAAAATGACTGGGGTAAGGCAAACAACTACTACACTTGGACTTTCTTTATTTCACACAACCTTTAACGTTTGTAATGTGCTACTCTTGTTTTTCTTGGTTCCGCAGCTTGAAAAGCTTGTAATTAAAATTACGCCAACTAAACATGATCTTGATGAGCAATACAGCCTTCAATATCTTTCTACAGGATTAATGGCAACAGCTGAATTATCGATTGAGGAAGCATGGAAACAAGTACAACTTATGGGCAAATTGGTTGATAAAATGTTTGGAAACATTACTCTTTTGATATTTGAAGAGCCAAAGAGCAGAGATAACCTTATCGAAAAAATAAAGAAGCGCGAGGAAATAACTGACCGAATTGAAGTAGAAGTGTCGAACTACTTAACTGAAGTTTTACGAGAAAACCTATCAGAAGAAGCTTCTATTAAAGTGCGTGCAGCCTTAAGAATAGTTAATGAATTTGAGCGTATAGGCGACTTAGCTTATCAAATGGCAATGAATGAAAAGAAGTTGAGATCTTCCAAATTCATTATTCCAGCAGAGGCTAAAGAGGAACTTGAAAAGCTTTTTGATTTAGTTTATAAGTCGTTAAAATTAATTCACGCTAATTTCAATAAGGAAATAGGTTCAATTGATATGAAAGTAGTGTATGAAGCCGAGAACAAGATCAATAACTCTCGAGATACCATTCTTAAAAAGCATTTCAAACGCTTAGAGAACAACGAGTATTCGGCTAGAAATGGAATTATTCTCCTAAATTTTGTGAATGCCGTTGAAAAAATTGGTGACCACATTGTAAATGTGAATGAAGCACTGGCTAAGAAGTTGACTTAATGCTAGTAGTCAAACCAAACGAGCTTAGATTGTTCTTCTTTATGGGTAAATAAATAATAAACTTAGCCATAACTTATTTTGCAGGAACTATTCTTACTTAGAATAGTGTAATTTCGCGTTTCGACAATGAAAACTTCCCCTAAATAATGTTTAAACCAAAAAGGCTTTTAGTAAACTTTTTGAACTTCAAAAAGGCGTTTATTAATTACCCATATGGGAAGTTAAACTTTGTTGAAATAGTGCTGTTTTGGGTTAGTGAAAAACTGAGTCGCTCCCAATTTCTTATCCTTTCAGGAATATTAGTAGGGCTTAGCGCCGGGTTTGCTGGAGTTGTACTAAAGACCTTTGTTCATTATATCCAATCTTTTATCAATAACGATGTGCCTTTTTCAGGTCGAATATTCGTTTATGCAATTTTCCCATTAGTTGGAATTACGTTAACTGCACTTATTGTAAAACTATTTTTTAATTCTGAAGAGGACAAGGAACTATCTTTTGTTTTAAAGGATATCTCTCAAAACCATAGCAAAGTCAAAAAAAACAAGATGTTTTCTCAAATCTTGCAAAGTGGTATCACTGTTGGATTCGGGGGTTCTGTGGGCTTGGAAACACCCATTGCTGTTACCGGTTCAGCTATTGGTTCTAATTACGCCCAACGCTACAAGCTTGGATTTAAAGAGCGAACCCTTTTACTAGCTTCTGGTGCAGCAGCAGGCATTGCAGCAGCTTTCGATGCTCCAATAGCAGGTGTCATGTTTGCATTTGAAGTTCTACTAGTAGGATTGGTATTCACAGATTTTATTCCATTAGTTATTGCAGCAATTTGCGGTAGTTTGTTATCCACCATAATTTTAAATGACGACATATTGTTCAACCTAAATGCGCGTGATACATTTAACTATACCAATACGCTATATTATGTTGCCCTAGGAGTATTTACAGGGTTTTATGCGCGCTATTTTCTAGTTGTTGGTCAAAAAGTTCACGCATTTTTTGAACGGTTTAAAAAACAGTTCATTTTAAAAGCTATTGTTGGCGGTTCTATACTTTCCTTGTTATGCGTAGCCTTTCCACCACTTTTTGGTGAAGGTTATTTCAATATCCGAACCCTACACCAGGGCGATATTAACGATTTGATAGATGGTAGTTTGTTTCGCTACTTTGAGCCTTCAACTATAGTTATTATATGCTTTTTGGCTTTCACAATCTTGTTGAAGGCATTTGCAACAAGTATCACGCTAAGTTCAGGAGGGAATGGAGGAAATTTCGCGCCTTCACTTGTTTCTGGTGGATTGTTAGGATATCTTTTTGGGTTTATATTAGAAACCATGGGTATTGCCAATGTTCCTACTACAAACCTTATGTTAGTTGGTATGGCAGGTGTAATGTCTGGCGCCATGTATGCCCCACTTACAGCCATTTTTCTAATTGCAGAAACTAGTAGCGGGTATGATCTTTTTATTCCATTAATGATTGTGTCGGTTATAGCTTTTACGATTAACAAATTCTATTCGAAAATAAACCCTGTTTATAACCACTTGGCCGACAAAGGGGAAATATTCACAACTCGTCAGGACAAGAATATTCTTTCCCATATCAAACTTAATGACTGTATTGTCATTCCGAGTACTATTATTAATACAACGGATAGCATGGAAATTCTAATTCAGAAATTTAGAGGAAGTACAGAGAATGTAATGGCGGTGATAGATAGCAACCAACATTTTTGGGGTGTAATTAACCGTACTCGGCTAAGATCTTATCTTATGAATCAATCACCACTTACAGAAACCAACATTAGCGAGCTTACAATTAACCCAGCGTACATTGTAGCAGCTAATGACAATGTAATGAATGTTACCAAGAAGTTTGATGAAGCGGATGTTTGGCAATTCCCAATAATAAACGAGAAAAGGGAATTTAAGGGGTTCGTAAGTCGGTCTAAAATATTAACCAATTATCGAACGCTACTTCGAAATTACTCAGAGTAGGCTTTTTATTGAACACGCTCTCTAGTATAAAGGGTGCTACATTCTAGTTGTTGTAGCTATTGTACTCTTATTTACCTTGGCGGATGAGCCTAAGTTCCACCAAAACACCTGCGAAAAAAGCGCCTAGAGCAAATTTCCAACTCAATTAACTCCATTGCCCCCTTAGACCAAGATTGCGCCGTTTTAGCTTGGGAGAAGCTCTTTACCCCTGAAGAATCAGAACTAATGGGCCAATTGTTAATGCACTGGTGGGTTACGAAGGAGAAGAGGGGTTTTAATAGGTGAAAGCTAAAGGCTTCGAGCTACAGGCGTTTTGTCCAAAGTTCAAGGTCAAAAGTCCAACGCCTCAAAAAACTTTCAATAAAAACCGTCATGCTGATGATAATCCTAGACCGACGAAGGAGCGTCAAGGATTGGTTTTAAACGAGGCACGAGCGGAAAAAGTGAATCTAAGGACAGGTTTCTTCTACAATAAAGACTCAAACACCCCAACAACCGTAAACCTTTCAATTTCATCATCTGTTAAGACAAGGTTTTCATATGAACTTTCAGTTGAATGCGGTTTTAGGATTATTGAACTATGTATCAATCTATCAGCATCTTCGTGCTTCTTGCTTTCGTATTCTTTTATAGTGTAACACGAACCGAAATCAGCATCTTGAACATCTGTATGTTGTGCTAATACAATTTGTCCGTTTCTAGAGCCACCCGAGTATTTTCTAAAAAGACAATAAGAGCCATTTGGAATGATTTTATTCATTGACTCTCCAACTACTTTACAAGCAAATAAGTCTTCACTTGGTTTAACCTTTTCAGGGATTTTTATCCATTGTATGTCTTCAACTATTTGTACTTCACTAAATGCTCCTGCCGCAACTTTTAAATCATAAAGAGGAACAGCATTTACGTAAGGCTTTATTTCATCGAAAGAATAAATTTTAGTTTCTTCAATTGTTTCGACTTTATGACTTGGAATATAAGACTCAAAATACTTTCGGAGCTCAGGGTCACATACGTAAACATAAGTTCCTTTAATACCGCGTAGCATTATTGTTTTGTAGATGTTTAAAATGAAGTCTTTTAAGTCTTTTGGGTCTTTAATGGATTGTTTACCGTTCTTGTCGAAGTAATTTTCTTCTTTTATAATGATTTCTTGAGTTTCTGGATTAAAAGAAATTTCATTTCCGAAAATGATTCCAGAGTAATTTAAATCATATCCCTGTGTAGTATGTATACAACCTACTTCATTAACTGAATTGCTCGAGTTTATCCAATCCACTGCGGTGCCATTCCACCGTAACTTTACATCGCTAATATTAATGTCAAAGGCTTCCTTGTCTTTGTTAGATATCCAAGGCCAAGAGTAACCAGCAATTAATCTAGAAAGACCATTTTCTTGGTTTCGGAGCTTAATTTGGTTGACCATCGTTTTTAACGAATCAAACAAAGTGAACTCATATTCTTTAGAATTATATTCACTATTTCCATCTAGATTGCATTGAAGTAAAGAGTTGATAAATTCAACATAAGCGTTGCCGCCTTTTACTCTAAACTGAGACTTTAATTTTAGTGTTTGCGTAGCTGGTAAGTTCTTTAGTAAATCAAATTGCTCTTTCTTAGCATCAGAAGGTTTGATAGATTGATTTTCATCATAAAACAACACCGTTCGAGTTGATTGCATGGTAACAAAGTCCAATTCGCTACAAGTATGTTTATCTATGTTTAAAGCAATGCACGCTTTGTCGAAAGCCCCAAAGTAAGCTCCCAAATTAACTCTTCTTCTTAAGCGATGTGATTCATCTACTAGCAGTAAATCGTACTTGTTTTTGCTTACTTCTGCAGGTCCTATAACCATACTTGCACTTAAGCCCTTTATGTTTCTGAATACCTTTTTTAAAGTTGACCTAAATGAGGACATTGGTACTACTAAAGCCATTTTTGGATTAGGTAAGGTGGTTTTAACTTTCTGAACCAAATCAATAAAAGCCTTTTCTTCTGATCCGAATTCCTTAAAACTAAAGTCTTCTAAATGGCTAGAAAGTATTTTAAATAGAAAAATTGCCAATATGGTTTTCCCTGTTCCCGCACCTCCTTCAACAATGGTATTTCCATTAGTTCCAGACTGAATGTTTTGCAAAATTTGAAAAAGTCCGTGACTTTGCTCGTTGGTTAAACTCTTGTAAGGAGAGTATTTAAACAAGTCAGAGTTGTCAATATGCTCAATTGAATGTTTAGTAATACCTTCAGACCTTAGTTGGTCCCATACAGAATTGAAAATGTCCCAATAGACTTCTTTCTTTTGATAATAGTTGTGATTAGCGAGACCTAAATTGCCGTTTAGCAATTGGAAGTTATTATCTCCTGACATGTACTTTATCAAGTTCGACTCTATATCAAGAGTAGCAGACTTATTAAATATTTCGCTTGTAATTAGGTGCACGGAGGTTAGTTTGCTTTTGTTTGAATGCTTTAAATGAGTACTCATTCTAGCATAAGCGTCTGTTGTTTCACCAACATAAGCAGTTTTGGTTTCACCATCGCTTAAAATGTATACTAAAGGCCATAAATCTTTAGCAAAGTGGTTGCTTCCAAAACTGTCGAATAGCGTTTCTTCGAAATCATAATGATTAACTTTTACCTCGGGCGTAATCATTATAATTCGTTGTATTTCTTGGCAGTACCTTTGGCCTTTTCTACAGGGTATTTTTCCCCATTCTTTTTAATTTTTTCTAATACAATATCCTTGACATCGAAATCGTATTTTTCAGCTAGCAGTAGGGCATAAGCAAGAACATCAGCTAATTCATCTTTTACACGTTCCTTTTTGGCTTCCTCAGGAGCTTTCCATAAGAATGACTCTAATAGTTCACCCGACTCAATACTGATAGCCACTGCAAGGTCTTTTGGGTTATGAAACTGCTCCCAATCGCGTTCATTTCTGAATTTTAGTAAAGCATTGGTTAGTTCTTGGATGTCACTCATGTGATAAGGAATTTAGCTCCGTTCGTTATAAATCTAAAAATACTCAACATAAAGCGTCTTAAAGCAAAAATTAACGTTAAATTTTAAAATCTACAATAATTGGACAGTGGTCACTGTGTTTGATCCAATCGTTATAAATTCCAACCTCTACTTTATTAAGCCTTTTAACAAAATAGTCAGAAGCAAAGCAAAAATCTATATGGTAGGGTCTTTCTATTTTTCTATGAAGAAATAGGGTAGGGCAAGACTCTTTTCCTTGTTCCTCATTTAAATATTTATGATAAACACTTTCAATTCCTAGATTCTCAAGTTCGGATATAATGTTAGTGTGATTTGCTTTTCGATTTCGTTTGTCCCAAAAAGAGCTGCTGTTAAAGTCTCCAGCTAGTATGATTTTTTCATCTTTGAACAACTCCTTATAATACTTAATTGCATTCCAAGTGTGTGAGCCATAATTGTCTCCTAATTCTGGTTTTTGCGTCCAAATAGCTAAAAGGATAAAAGAAATGCCATTTCCTTTAATTGATAAAGGAACAATATATCTGAATTTTTGATTGTGAATTTTTAACGGCTCGATGGTAAATTCACCGAAAGTAAATACTCCAATTCCCTTATTAGGATTATCTCCATACCAAAACTTATCATTTGGAATAGGTAGGGTTGAGTTGAAGGTTAATTTTTCAAGATTTTCACATTCTGGAACAATTAGAATATCAGGATTTTCAGAAAGAATAGCTTCTGCTTTCTTTCTAAATGCCATGTTGCAGTTCCAGGTTATTAGTTTCAGCTTAGTGTCTTATTTAGTCGAAAACAGTGAATTATTAGCTGCATGATAATAAAACTCACCAGTTTTACCACGCTGCCAATACTTTTTTAGTTCCTCAAAAGTGATAGATTCATTTTCCATTTCATTTAAAGGAATAATGTATAAATCTTTTGGTTCTTCTGCAGAGCCACCGATACCTAGTGCTATGAAAACGGGCATATCTTTTTCCTTTGAGAACTTTTTATATCTATTAAGTTGAGCTTCGCTGCACACACTAGTTTCTTCATAATTAAAGTATGACTTCCATTTACATTCAACCGCAAATTCGTGTGTTTTTCCATGAAGTTTTAATGCTAATTGAATATCAGGCTGGGTAGTTTTCTCATCGTAGATACCTTCCACAAACTTATCTCCAGCCCAACTAAGTATTTTATAATACTTTTGATTGAATCGCTGAATCACAAACTTCTCAAAATCATCCCCAGCCTTTTTGGAATAATCAATTAACTGCGTTTCTGAGGTAATGGCTAGTTCTAGTAACAATTTTTCAGCTCTGGTTAAAGTTGTTATTGGGTCCATGCCTGCAACTTTAGAAGCCTCAGAAATTTTAGATTTTTCGTTCTCAGTTAAAATACCATCAGCTAGAGCCATATTAATCATTTCCTCCACTTTGGCTTTACCTTTAAGTGTAGTTTCTTTTTTATTTAACTGTAAAACAAAGCCAATAATAAAAATCAAGGCTCCAGTTGACATTAAAATGGTGGGCATAATAGTTCTATTTAAAAATTCCAATATATGTTAAAGCCATCGTTGAGAATATCTAAGGAACGAAGACCTGTTTTATTTAGTTCCCAATTTAGCGCACAATTGCTGTGTCTTTCAACGAGATAGTCAATGTTTTTAAATGTTTGATCTCGCTATGAAGTATTTACAAGAGTCACGTCCATCACGACGATTTTCTCCATTCTGTCGAAAATGTCAGTGACCGCAACAAAAAAAAAGTCTTACATTTCTGTAAGACTTTTTTATTCGTGCGGTCCGGACGAGACTCGAACTCGCGACCCCCTGCGTGACAGGCAGGTATTCTAACCAACTGAACTACCGAACCAACTATCCTACTCAAAGTGAAGACGACCTTCTCAATTTTAACGAGTTTCGAACTCAATTTCTTTGTTTAATTAACTAATTCTGATTTTACATCAGTGTTAAATCAACAAACAAATTCCCTTGCGGGTGTGCAAATATAGTGCAAACAAAAAATAATAATGAAACTTATTTGAATTTTATTCTGAAAACCCTTCTTTCAATCTCTCAGCATTCTCTGCAACCTGCAACTGGTCAATAAATTCACCTATTTCACCGCCTAAAACAGCATCTAAATTATATTGTGTGAAATTGATTCTATGATCAGTTACTCTACCCTGCGGGAAGTTATACGTTCTAATTTTTGCTGATCGATCTCCTGATGAAACCATCGTTTTTCTTTTACTCGAAATTTCATCCAAATGCTTTTGCATCTCAATTTCATATAATCGAGCTCTTAAAACCTTCAAAGCCTTGTCGTAATTTTTCATTTGCGACTTCTCATCTTGAC
>JBLIDK010000046.1:0-15006 GCA_047632595.1 Sphingobacteriales bacterium | reverse complement strand
TTACCTGAACAGCCTTAGTAGGAGTAAAAACCAAACCAACACTACCGTTTAAGGCACCCGTTTTTAAGTTAATCTCATCGTAAGGGAAGCTAAAAAAGGTACTGTCCTCAAATTTAGAATTCAAACTCACATAACTGTAGCGAGTTCCGGCACTAAAAATATAACGGTCATCAATTTTTTGCTCAAATGAAATATAGGCAGCAGAAGTGTTATAAGTAGAACCTCCATCTGGATAACGCGTGCTTTCAGGAGATTTTGTATTGGTATTAATGTTCTGCTGAAAGGCGGTAGAGTTCACAGTATTGAAAGCAAATTCAAGTCCGTATAAAATAGATTGATCGTCATTCAATTGCTTGTCAGCATCCACATTGGTAGTTATCAATTGTACCTTCTCAATTCGGTGACTTTCATCTACTCGTCCAAATCGCCTAGAAACACGCTCTTCATTAAAGAACTGATAGGCTGGAGTGATATTCAGCACATCGTACAAGGCATTTTTATTTGAAAGTTTCACATTTAGTCCGTTTAATACCCATGTCTGTGGACCATAATGCCAATCGCCAAAGCGAAAGGTGCTATCTGGATTCAATTGCGTTAAGCGATCGTAACGAGGAATGTCTCCCGATGTGGTAAAGTGAAAACTATTGGTTATTTCAATGTCTTTACTTACTTTCCAACCTATTTTTTGTAAAGCATTTAGCTGTTGGTAGCCAGTGGAACGCTGCACATTAACATCTTTTGAACTATCTACACGATCTACTCCATTTACGTTTCTAACATAAGTAAAACGCTTGCCAAAATCAGGGTAGTTTAAAGGTCTTAGAGCACCAGAGCGCAAGTCATCAAAATCACTAACGGTAATGGAATTAAAAAGCGAAAAATTCTCCCACGAAAAGCCCAGGTCCAAATGAGCAGTAGCTTCTTTATTGGCTGTTTGAGTTCGAGTAAAGGCTCCTCCGTAAAGGTTAAACGAGTCTGAGTAAGTTGTTTTTTTTGAGCTCAAGTTCATTACTCCGCCTAAGGCATCACTTCCGTAAAGAGTAGAACTAGGACCAAAAAGCACTTCAGCACTTTCTAACGAATTTGGGTCAACTAGTATTAAGTTTTGAAGGTTCCCTTCTCTAAAAATGGCATTGTTCATCCGCACTCCATCCACAACAATTAACAAGCGGTTTGCTGCAAAACCACGTATCATAGGACTTCCACCACCTTGTTGAGATTTTTGAACAAAAACTTGTCCAGTTTGGTCAATTACATCGGCAGTTGTTTGTGGATTGTTAAATACGATGTCGCTCGCATCAATTTTTTCTAATTGGTTGGCTACCTCACGTTGGTTTTCGACTCTTTTTGTAGCAGAAAAGACTATTTCAGGGAGCATTATAATTCTGTCTTCAAGAAAAACGATGTTGCTGGTGGCTTTTAAGTCTTGTACGACAATTCCTTTTTTTACATATCCTGGATGTTGGAAATACAGCGAGTCATTTGGAGAAAGTTCTCCCAAAGCAAGTTTTCCAGCACCATTTGTTGAACCCGAAAAGCCATTGGCTGTTCCAAAAACATACACTTCGGCAATGGCCAACTTATTCCGTTCGCGTTTTACAGTAACTACCTGCGAAATGGCATTGAAAGAAATGAAAATTGATAAAAATAGGAGTAGAAAAATTCTATTCATTGTAGATTACTTCGGTTACTGTATGGCCAACAGCATTTAAGGTTTCTTTAGAGATAACATCCATGTTATCTTGTTGTGTATGCCAGTATTCGCCAAAACCACTTTTGTTCTTTTGGCTGTCGTATTCAATAATATCAATTGTTGGAATATTTGCAATTGCATTAATGTATAAATGGTCATCTGTTATTCCATTATCTTGTCTATAAACAAAGTAATCTCCATAACCCAATTGGTTGCCTTTATCCCACACCTTTTTCACTATCGATGGCGCATATTTCATAGAAGTTCCTTCACGTGGAAATTGCGCACCTTTTGCGCCAACCATGTCTAATAAAATGCCATAAGAAGGAGCATAACCTTTAACAGGTGGATTTTTAGCCCAATGTTGTGATCCTAAGCAATACGAATTTTGCGTTGCAGTGGGACCAGAGTCTCCGTAATCTTCGCAATCAAAAAGAATAATGTCTACACCAATATTGGGAGTAGATTTAGACATTCCACGTGCAATTTCTAATAACACAGCCACGCCACTTCCGCCATCATTAGCACCTAAAACAGGTGTTTTTTTATCTAATTTATCTTGGTCTGAAAAAGGTCTTGTGTCCCAGTGTGCGCATAGTAATATTCTGCGTGTTGCAGAAGGGTTAAATGCGGCAATAATGTTTCTGCAAGCAAGTTTTTCCTTTGTGTAGGCTGTTAAAGTCGCTTTTTGTTGATAAACAGAAGCTCCGTAAGACTTTAATTTAGTTACAAGATAATCTCCGCAAGCTTTATGAGCAGCAGAATTTGGCACTCTTGGCCCAAAAGCAACTTGTTTTTCAATAAAATGATAGGCACTGTCGGCATTAAATATGGGTGTAGTCACCACCTTTTCAGGAGAAGTGCTTTTTGATTTTTCATTCGTAGGTTTTTCATCTGAACATGAAAAAAGAACAAAAACTAAAGATATTGCGATGAAATAAACCTTCATTGATGGTATAATAAGTATAGAGCAAATCTACCAAATACATTAGATACAACTTAGTAAGAATAAATTTATTCTGTTTTGTAATGAAATTGTGTGATTCTAAAACTTAGCACAAACCCTCAACACCTGCTGACTATTTAATTCCTCTTCCGTTTGATGAAAAGAGGCAATGAATTTTATTTCTAGATTTTTTCGCTGAGCAAAAGCCCAGCCTGCATCTACGCGAGCGTACAATTTGTCGGAGTTGTAGAATTTATCTCCATGAAAAACTATTTGCTTATCACCTTGATAAATGTTTAATCCCAAATCAAACTTTTTGAATTTTCCATAGGCTGTCGTTAATGCGCCAGAGCCAACTATCCAATCATGTAGTCCTCTTTTTCTGTCATACGATTCTAATAAGCCGAAGGTTAAAACTAAGGAGTCTAATGACGTGTAGGGCGTTAAATCCAATCCTATTTGTGCAACAATGGCTGCATTATCGTTTAATGGAATAGAATCTAATGGGTCCATTGGTCCTGCAAAATGAAAGAGCTTTGAAAAACCTTGAACGAAAACGGGTCCAAATAGCTTAATTTTTGCATCCATTCCCAACATAAAATTTTCTCTACTACTAAATGTTTGTCTGCTGGTCCAATCTAACCATAAATTCAAAAAAGCATTTTTATCATCATAACTCAAAGCCAAACCTTCAATGTTTGGGCGGTAATAATTTATAGTATCATAAAGTAAGGCAATAGGATAATGAGAGCTAATATTTTTTCTAGGGAAAGCACCAGCATGAAATAATACGTTTTTAGATTTTCCTTGATAGTAGAGTGTAGGCTGCCAAAACTTACCAAAATTTGATGATCCAAACTCATAAAACCCAACTGCTCCGCCAAAAACTGTGCTGTTTGAATCTAGGCTCCAACCAATTTTAAAAGCAGGTTGCAAGCCAAAAATAGTTTGAGGGTTTTGAACAGGGCTAAAGTATTCTCTGTTATCAGCTACTACATTTAGCTCGCCATCATATGATAACTTTTGAGCGAAAGAGCCACTAAAAGTAGAGAATACTAGAATAAGAAGTGCTAAGCGTTTCATAAAAATTTAGCTAAAAACTGTAGTTTAGAACCTACATATTGATTCAAATGTAAAAAATACATAGCATGAACGATAGTCAAATTCAAGAAATTACTGAAAAGATAGATTCTGAAATAATCAAAACAGAAAGTAAAATTATAGACTACAGAGATCAATGCAAGCCTATTGCGCCTGATGTAGCAATAGGCAGAATATCAAGAATGGATGCCATAAACAATAAAAGTGTTGCCGAGGCTGCCCTTCGACAAGCAAAAGAGCGCTTAAAGAATTTAGTAAACATGAAGACCAAAGTGGGTATGAAGGAATTTGGAGTTTGTGCTAAATGCGAATCTGAAATACCCTTTGGCAGAATGATTTTTAGGCCCGAAAGTAGGCTATGCGTGAATTGCGCCAACTAATCATTTATCAAGCTATAGTACAAGCTTGTACTTAAAAGTCCCTACCTTTGGACATAAGTTAAAAAGTAGTGATTGAAATAGGAATACATCAGAAATTAATAATTCTTCGACATACAAGTGTAGGTTTATATTTGGGAGATCAAGAAGAGGAAGAAGATGTTTTGCTTCCGAACAAATATTGCCCAACAGACTACGAGATTGATGACGAAATTGAGGTATTTGTTTACTTAGATTACGCTGAACGAAAAGTAGCAACAACACTACAACCCAAAATATTATTATATCAATTTGCTTTATTACGTGTAACCACCGTTTCAGAAGTTGGGGCATTTATGGATTGGGGCTTGGAAAAGGAGCTTTTAGTGCCTTTTAAGGAGCAAAAAAAGAATCTAGAAGAAAACAGGTGGTACATTGTATACCTAGATTTGGACGTTAAAACGGATAGACTTTACGCAAGTAATAGGCTTGAGCGATTTTTACAAAACGACAACTTAACAGTTGCTGAAGGAGAAGAGGTTGATTTAATTATCATGAAAAAAACCGACTTAGGTTTCACGACAATAATTAACAATAGACACGAAGGCTTACTTTTTGAAAGTGATGTTCATCAAGATTTAAATATTGGAGATAAGGTAACTGGCTACATCAAAACAGTAAGAGAGGATAATAAAATTGACCTTTCGTTAAATCCAATTGGCTACACAAACTTTATAGATCCAGCAATGGATGTAGTATATCAAAAATTACAAGCTAACAAAGGCTTTTTGCCGTTTACGGATAAGAGTCACCCAGATGATATTAAAGACAAGTTCAATTTGAGTAAAAAGGCGTTTAAGAAAGCTTTAGGAGGCCTTTACAAGCAGCGAAAAATAGTAATGGAAGACAACGGTATTCGTATTTCGAATGACTAAGCGTTTTTAATTAGCTGTACAAATTCACTCAAGATCATAGCTGTAGCTCCCCAAATTATATGTCCGTTAAACTCATAATATGGAGCATCAATACTCGATTTCATTGAGTTCGAAAATAATCTAATTCCTTTATTTTTATCATCTAAAAGATGGGCTACGGGCATTTCAATTATTTCATCCACTTCCGAAACTTGTGGAATAAATTCGGGTTGTTTTTGAGAAAGCCCAATAAATGGATTTACTAAAAAGTTACTTGGTGGAATATAAAGTGGACTTAATTCTCCCACCACCTTAATTTCTTTATCTGCCACTCCAACTTCTTCAAAGGTTTCGCGTAAAGCACATTCTAACATCGACTCATTATCTTCATGTTTTCCACCAGGTAAAGCAATTTGCCCACTATGCACTCCCGGATAAGAAGGTCTTTTTATCAAAATCAAATGAGACTCCCCTTTTATTGGATAAAGTAGTAGCATCACCGCACTTTTTTTAGGAGAGGCATGAGTTATTTTTGCCTTTTTGATAAGCTCGCTTCGGCCAATAGGTTCCATTAATTTATGTGCCTTTTCACCAGGTAAATGGGATAAAACAGATAATGAAATTAAATTTTCTATTGATTCAAATTTCATATTCGTAATTTACACACTAAATTAACAGCTAACTATGTGGAAAGAAGAAAATAACACCCTAAAAAGAACATTTAAATTCGAAAATTTCGTTGAAGCTTTTGGATTTATGTCATCAGTTGCTTTATTAGCAGAGAAAATGAGCCATCATCCTAACTGGACTAATGTGTATAATACAGTTGAAATAAACTTATGCACGCACGATGCCGGAGATGTTGTAACTGATAAGGACAGAGAATTAGCTGATAAAATAGATGCTCTACTAGTATCGAACTAACATTTGCAACAATAGCCGTATCTTTGTGAGATATGAGTGGCACTATGTTAGGATTAAAATTGGCTACAGACCCGAGGTGGGTAAATATTGTAGAAAAAAATATCTCTGAAATTTTAACGGATCACGCTTACTGTGAACAAAAAGCAGCGTCTAATGCAATTTCTATTGCTGTTAAATTTCCAGAGTACAGTGATTTGGTAACCGCGATGATTGAACTAGCCCAAGAAGAGCTTGAGCATTTCGATATGGTTCATAAAAAGATATTAGGTCGCAATCTTACCCTTGGCAGAGAACGAAAGGATCCTTATGTGAACGACCTTTTAAAATTTGTTGACAAAGGTGGCATTAGAACAAAGGCGTTAGTTGACCGTCTATTATTTGCAGCTATGGTTGAAGCTCGAAGCTGTGAACGATTCAGATTATTAAGCCTTGAGATTAATGATCCAGACTTACGTGAGTTTTATCATGAATTAATGATTAGTGAAGCCAATCACTATACTATGTTTTTAAGGTTTGCTCGTAAGTACGGTAAAGAACATAATGTTGAAGAGCGTTGGAACGAATTTTTAGAGTACGAAGAAAAAATTATTGGGAATTATGGAAAAGCAGAAACAATGCATGGCTAAAATTGGGTTAAAAATTGGGATACTTTTATTCATAAGTATTGCCACAACTCAAATTAGCGCTCAAGATATTAAACGAACCATATTTATTCCAGGAGTAATTAGTGCTTACCAAGTGGTAGAAACTCCCAAAAGGCAGTTTGTTGTGTTTGGGAATTCTTATGACTCTCAAAATTCTGAGAAATTTGCTTTTAGTACCATTTTAGATAAAAACGGAACTTTATTAAAGCGAAAGCACTTTTCGGATTTACTCTATTAACCGAAAGTTAATTAAGTCAGAAATATTTTCAGGTAGAAAAACAGAGAATAGCTTAAATTAATTGCCGAATGGGGCCTGTCTTAATGTTGTAACAACATCCGACAATAAGTATGTCTCAGGACAAATTGTAGTAGCTAAATAGACTAGTAATTTTCTATTTTAACCACAGGTAAATCAAGGATACAAACTTGCTTTTTTATTTATTTCGAGTTATGAGGACGATCTTTCCAGTATTTCTTTGTTTGATTTTAATGTTGTCTTGTAAGTCAACCAAGATGGATAGCTATGCACAAGAATTAAAAGAGGCTAAAAAAATAATTAAAAAACAGGAGCCTTGGAAAGCTGTTCCAATTCTAAACAAGCTAGTTACTGATTCTGCTTCAACTGTAAAAGGCGAGGCGTATTTTCAGTTAGCTATTGCAAAAAGCAGAATAACGAAAGACTATTCTCCTTGCAATGATTTTGGTAAGGCAAAAATGTTAGGCTATCTTATAGAAGCAGAGGTTTTGAAGCAATATAATTGTAATTAAGCTTTCTAGTTCACTTCAGTGAAATTGTCAAAGTGATCATCTTTTGGCTGAGATTGCGTACTAGTTTTTGGTTTTTTAGGCCCAATAAAAATACGCTCCAAAATTGAAGCAACAATACTTAAGATTATTGAAAATAAAAGTGCCCACCAAAAATTATCTACAACAAAATCTGAGATGAAATAATCTGTAAGTAATATCATAGCAGCATTTATTACCACTAGAAACAATCCAAGGGTGAACACCGTTACTGGAATAGTCAAAATGATTAATAATGGTTTAACAAAACCATTAAGTAACGAAAGAATAACTGCTACCCAAAGCGCAGTGACAAATCCATCAATTGCTACTCCGGGTAAAACATATGCGGCGAACATTACTGCAACACCGGAAATAAGTATTTTAAATAAATAATTCATTTCTTAAAGGCTTCAATTTTATAAATTTTATTGTTGTCTGGATAAAACACTCCACCACCTGGCCAAACTGTGTTTGTAGTAATAAAGTAGACTTCTCCTTCAGGCCCTACTAATACATCTCGTAATCGTCCGTAGCTCTCAACTAAAAAGTCTGTGGTGGATGTTACTTCAGTTCCTTCCTCATTTAAACCAATTTTCATTAGTTTTTGTTCTTTTAAAAACACTAAAAGTAATGAATTTTGGAAAGCTTTAATTGGGCCATCGGCATAATATTCAAGTCCACATGGCGCTTGCGTTGGGCTGAACGTTAAAATTGGTTCTACGACATTTAATTTTTCGCAATCTTTTTTTTCCTCTTCAGTATCGCAATATCCAAGAACATTAGGCCAGCCATAATTTCTTCCTTTTTTAATAATATTCAGTTCGTCATCTGTTGCAGGACCATGTTCTGAAGAATAAATCTGATTATTTAGTCCAATTACTAGTCCTTGAGGGTTTCTGTGACCTATAGTGTAGATGTATGAATTTTTTATGGGATTGTCTGATGGAATTCCACCTTCTAGATTCATTCGAATTATTTTACCACTTAAGTGATTCATGTCTTGTGCCAATTCCTCAATTTCAGACTCTCCAATGCTTAATAGCATTGTCGAATCACTATCGTGGATAAAGCGCGCTCCATTGTGTGAACGACCGCCAACAATGCCTGTAATAAGCGTATCAGGATATTGAAGTATCAGCTTCTCCTGGTTAAATCTATATCTTACAACACGACCAATAATTTTGTTGGAATTGTCCTCACTCAAATAGTATAAATAAACAAAAGGGCATTCATTAAATAATGGATGAAGGGCAATGGCGTTCATGCCTGAATTTTCAGTATCACTTATGTAAACAGTATCAAGCTTTAGAACTAGTTGTTTTTCACCTGAAACAGGATTTACTCGAGTAACTTGCCCAAATCGTTCGGTTAGCCAAATATGATCATCTGGACCCCAAACTAAATCCCATGGAATTTCAAAATTCTCAGCAACCATTTCTATCGAAACTTTTGAGTCGCCAAGTTCAACTACCGTTTTTACCGGAAAACTTTCTGCCTTAAATTCATTGAAATAGCGTACAAAAAATGAAATTAAGACTGCTATAAGCGACCCAAGGATTATCCAGAAAATTTTTCGATTCGACAATAGTGTAAATTTTTAAGTTGAATTAAAGGTACAATTACAATTACGTTTTTGAACAAATTATATTACTTCTTCAACGATTATTGCCTTTTTAGGACTTAAAATTTGACCACCGGAATTATCTTTACTGTATTTAACTCATTACGGATCTCTAAAAAGTAAAGTCCTTTTTCCATAAAACTAATATCAATTTCAAGTACCTTTTGATTTTTTAGAATATTTAAACTGAACTTTTGGCCAATAATATTATAGAGACTTGTTGCTTCAAATGCATCTAAATTTTCAATATATATATTATCCTTGGCAGGATTTGGATAGAGCTTAAAACCATTAGGTAGACTAGCAATTCCAAAAGGATTTTCAGCTTCAACTGTTATGTTTTGACAGTTAATATCATTGCCTGTGTTTATATCGCCAATAGCTGTAGCAGTTACACAATATTGTTTAGCACCTTTTATAGTAGGCACATAAGTTGAAGCGAATTGATGAACATATGTTGAATTAACATTAATTCCTGGCGAAACTTGATTTTCTATAATTAATCCTGAGCCATCGCTTAAAGTTATAGTTATTACCCCCGTATATCTAAAGTTGGTTAAGTTATCTATGGTAGTTTGAACAGAATAAATACTGTCTTTATCTAAGGGTGTTTCTTTTGGACTACCGATAGGGCCTTTGTAAAACTTAAAATCTGCAACGCTTAGATTTATTTCAGGAATTGTACTAAAAACTTCATCAGCACCTATTGTGGGAATAGCTGCCCTGATTTCTCCATCAATATCGGTAGTAATACCTGTAATTGGGGCACCACCTTCAAATATTCCAGCTTGAGCTGAATTAAGGTGAAGGTCTGCTGTGGAAACGAATAGTGGGTTGGTACTTACAGAAGATAAATCTTTTCCGCTTTCTGCCCTTAAAGAAGCAATAGTTAAATGCTCATCAACCCAAAAAGCTAAAGGTCCTGTAGCGCTGTAAAGATTATTGTTATCACTTACAACAATTCCGTTGGGTAAAATTGTTTGAAGTCCAAAACCATTAAAATTATTAATAAACTGATTGTTCTTTAGGTTCACACCACTAACAAAATCGCCAATATAAGCGGCAGCTCCAAGGTCGTTAACCACATCCATAACAACTGTATTAAAAAAGGCATGAACGTTTGATGAATTCTCAATTAACAGGCCATGGTTTACATCAGTACTGTCAAAGCCGCCAGCAATAATATTATTGTAAACCAAAAGAGTGTCAATAATCGAAATGTCCGATATATGCAAACCATACTTACCATTATTTAACAGGATGTTATTGTAAATGGAAAATCCTTTTTCTACATCTTCAATCCGAATATTAGCAGCGCCAATTGAAGCAGAATCTCGCAATTGACAAAAGTTATTATTTATTCTGTCCAGATTGTGGTAAAGAGTTCGAATGGAACTATAAAAAGCATTGTAAATAGAGTTGTTTGATATTGAATTGCCAGTATTATTGTCTCCACTTTCACCATAAAGTTTAATGCCAAAACCGCCACCAATTAGTATGTTATTTCGAATTAAACTATTGTTCATGTTCTGTCCAAAACCAAAAACACTAGTTAAGCTTGAAACATTTATAGGACAAACAGATGAAGAAACAGTAGTTGTGTCAACAATAAATTTACAGTCTTCAATAATAAGTGAATCGCAACCATTCGCAATATGCAATGCAGTATTGTAATTGTTAATACCATTATTTTCAATGGTAATTCCTTTTAAACTTACATTGTTAAGATTGTTGAATCTCACGACATGGTGATCGGTTGTTGTTTCATTTGATGAAGCTCGAATTATCACATCTTCTGCATTTAAAGTTTGCGATAAAATGGATAATTTATTTATAGCACTTAAGCCTGCAATTGGACCAAGCGAAAAACGCTCTTCATAAACTCCGCTTAAGGCAATTAAATTAACAGGCCCATTAATTATTCCACAATTTAATAGATCTATTGCTTCGTTGAATGTAGCAAAGTCACCTCCAATACCAATAGTGAAATTCCCTGCAAATTGTACACAAGCAGTTCCACAAATTTCGTCGTTTAAATTATTTTCATCTCCAACCAATCCAGCACTATCAACACGAACACAAATGTTATAAACTTGGGCTTTTGCAACTGGAAAAGTGCTTGTGAAGGTGATATCTAAACTATCGTAAATAGCATTTAAACCACTTAATGAGAAATTTTCTGGAGTGCTCCATGTCATTCCGTTATCAACTGAAAAAGAAAGCTCAACAGATTTAGAATTCAGTGATTGCTTGCCAAGATTTACCAGTCTTGCAGTAATTGTTCCATTTTCACCTACAATAAGTTGAGAAGTTACAGCGGTGGAAATTAGCTCTAAATCTATTTGAATTACATCAAATTCATCAGCCCCTATATCTGGGTTAGTAAGGTCTCTTAAATCACCGTCATAGTCTTTTGTAATAGATTCTCTGGGTTTCCCCGCGCTATCTAAATTTGCACTTGAAGTATGTAAATCAAAATCTGAGACAAACATTGGCTCTGTGGAGATAGAATTTGACTCTTTTCCACTAGCCGTTTGGAAATCGCTCAACGTGTTTTGATCGCCACTCCATCTTCCTAATATTGGGCCTGTGGTATATAAGTTATTATGATCACTTGAATCAATTGAAATGGTTGCTGAAACATAATAGGCATATCCACCATTTGCGTTAACCACATTGTTATTGAAAAACTTAATTCCAGATCCAGGAGCAGCAGTTGCGATTTGTGAACCTCCTATTTCAACTACAATCGACTTATCTGAAGTGCCTGCTTTTAAAATAGAATTATTGTAAACGTCTATGTTTTGACAGCCCAATAAGCGAAACACATAATCGGTTCTAAAAGTAGTACTAGTAAATTCGTACATGATAAAAACATTGTTTGCTATTAATCCTCTTTCTGTGCTTGCTGTTATATTCTCTAAAATAATTCCTAAATAGCCGCCAAATCGAAAGTAATTACCAATCATTTTCAAGCCGCTAGCACTGGTGGTAATATCCATTGGGGTGTGGTTAGTGTTTACCCCTTCAATAGCTGTTTCAAGTCTATTGTAGCAAATGGAATCGAAGGCTGCGTTAACCGAAACAAATGATTTCCAGCCTGCATTTAGAACTTCATTGCCATTAAATACTATACCTTTTGCTGTGTTTGCCCCAACATTTCCTTTAATGTTTATGAGCGTACCCCCAAATTCTATCTTATTATTAATAATTCTAACATTGGTTGCGCCAGTTCCAGAGGTTTGAGTTACACTTAAATTTAATGACTCAGCCCTTGGGTTTAAAACCTTTGAAGCATAAAACAAATGACAATTTTCAATTGTAATGTTTAAACACCCATCAAAAATTTTAATATGACTTGAAACTTTACCGTCATTTGGATGTGTGTCTGCTGTGTTTTGAACACTCAAATTTCTAAAAATAACATTGGAAGCTGCATTAAATTCAACTACATAATGTAATACTTTATCACGTTGGTTGTCATACAATCTTACCGAACTTCTATCGCCGTTTGCCGATTGAATTGTAAGAGTGTTTAACGTTGATGATCCCGTAATTCTTGGAATACTAAATTGACCTTCATAATCACCTGCTGAAATGTCCAAAACAACTGGCCCAGTTAAAATACCAGCCCCAATGGTTTCAATAGCCACTTTTGGGGTAGCAAAATCTGCTTCTGCACCACCAACAGTATATGTCCCAGTATAATTTTGACCTTTAGTAAATAATGCCAAAGAAAGGAATAGGAATAAGAATAGATTTTTCACATTAATTTATTAGTAAGGTATTGGTTTGAACTCCAAAATTTGACCGTAATTGAATAATGTGGAGTCCTTTCAATTGAGGGTTTAAGGGCACTTCAGTGTTGCCGCTGATGGAAATATTAAATTTATCTAAGTTAATTTCATCAACAATTGTTCCTTGCAAATCAAATATTAATATAGTCTGTAATACTTGATTTCCAATTTGGGTTATTGTAATTATATCCTCAGCGGGATTTGGAAATATGGTATAATTACTAACTCTTCGATTTTGAATAGAAGTACTGCCTGAATCTACTCGTCCATCTACAATTAATTGTAAAGTAACGGTGTCGCTACCGCACGAATTCAATACTATTAAAATCACATTATAGATACCATTTTGTGTGAAGGTATGTGTTTCAGAACTATTATTTTTCAAAGGTGATCGATCTCCAAAATCCCAAATAAAACTATCATCTACGTTTATATTTTTTGCAGTTAACTTGACTGTTTTATCATTTAATTCGTAGGTAAATGAAGCTTTTGGAAGGGGCTTTACGTTAATGGTTATTTGCTTTATGGCAGTGTCGGTGCAAATAGAGTCGAACGCAGTTAATAAATAAGTTTGTGAAGTGTTTCCAACAAATTCAGGCATTGGTGAGGTTGCTCTAATCAAACCAGTAGTTGGAGCCCAGTCAAAATGGGTGCCTCCTTCAGCAAATAATTCTAAGAAATCACCTGAGCATATTGTTGTGTCGTTACTGGCCATTAAAACGATGCTGTCAGCGGCAGCTATTGTTATAAACTTTGAAACGGTATCAATCCCAAACTGACTTTCTAAAATCAATTTTACTAAATAATCGCCACCTGAACTATAGGTGTGAGTAGGACTAGCTAAAGCAGATGCTGTAGCATCTCCAAAATCCCATTGATAAGAAACAGGTTCAAAACCAACCAAATTTGGAACAAACTCAACAGGAAAACTTAAACAATTGCTTTGAATAATATCAAAATTTACATTTAATGATAACAAGTTTGATGCAGCGATATAGCCATAAGACTCATAATTGCCAAAGCCATAAATTGAAGCCAATAAACCGGAATCAGAGCTTAAATTATGTGTGCCAGGACTTATTGATACTTGCACATATGAATAGTCTGCATTATTTGGCAATGCTGTAAATGGGTCACCTAAAGGCCCAGGTGTAACAATGGCTGCACCATCCAATTTTACTAGAGCTTTGTTTTCTGTTTTGCAGAGAATATTAACATAATAGGTGGTTACATTATCCGTTGCGCTATTTGCGTCAAAAGTAAAGGAGTAAGGCTGCTTATTTGGCGTTAACTGTTGAAGCGAACTTAAGTTTAACATAAAAGGGTCTGCGTTATTCACCGCAGTACCGTCACAAGAGGCACCTCTACTATATTGTGTTACTTGAATTGGTTTGGTTGACTCAATATAGGTAGCGAAATTTAGTACAGTGTCTCTGTACTCTGCTGTATTTAAGGTCCAAATAGTACCGTTAACATTTACTTTATTATTGTCTTTTGCAGAGAGAATTCTTACCAGATCGCCTAGTCTAGTTTGAAAAGGAACTGTTGCATATGTCCGACCAAAAGATTCTACAGGTAATACTTGTTCAAAAAGATGATCACAAGCTGTGCATCCGCCAACATTTGTACATGGAACTCCAGCAAAAACAGCTATCTTTTTATCCGGATTTGAACTTAAGGCTTTAACTCTAGTTCCAGTTAAATCGGCGCCTTCATTTCCTGCATGAACTCCATATTTTACACCCTTATTTAAAACAACACTAAAAGGAACACCGGCAGCATTACCTTCGCTTGTTTTAACGGAAGGTGTAATTTCAACAGTAGTGTTGTTTTCTAATGAAATCACTGAGAAATTTGACGACACATTGTCATTTTCAGAATAAGTAGTTACAATGTATTCTTGGGAAAGAACAGCTCGTGGTAAAACTAACGATGCATCACCAGTAGCATAAGCTGAATTACTTGCTACTACAGTAATTTCATTGTCTGAGATGATTTTTAAAACTTTATTGCTTTTAGTTGTTCCACCACTTCCATAAGCTACAGTTTTGGGAATATCAACTCTTGTAGTTGAATTAGGCACTACATTAACGGTTTCGAGAAACCCTGGACCTGTTAATATTACTTTGGCATTTGTAATAGCGCTTATGTTTACACTTAAAGTAATTAAACTAGAGCTATTGGTCAAAAAAGTTAAATAGAACTCTGTTCCAGCAGAACTTTG
>JBLIDK010000045.1:0-15213 GCA_047632595.1 Sphingobacteriales bacterium | reverse complement strand
TTTCAAATCTTCCAAAGCAAATTGCCATTGAATTTCACCGTTAATAGTGTCTATTGAAAGAGTAATACTGTCGCCATTACAATAATCAACTGTTGTTGATGAAACTGTAGAGCTTCCTGCATACGAATTACAGGCACAAGCTAAGTTCCATTGATTATTGCTAAATACTTCAATACAATTTTCATCCGTATTAAAAATTATTAGGCCTTCTTTTGGACTAACAATAAGGTCTCGTTCAGAAGTGTTTAGTCGTGGGGTAAGTAAGCCTTTATCTTGCGTTTTAAGTTCAAGTATGGCAGAAGGGTCAGGAGTTACGGTGCCAATGCCGTGATTTTGAGCAATAACTAAAGAATTAAGTCCTACTAATACTACAAGGCTTACTAAATTTCTCAGAGAATTCATTGAAATTTTATTTACAGACTTAATTAAATAAAGAGTATTTCTTTTTGTCATAATCTACTTGTATTAATTAACTATTTTTATTTGTGTGGCGGACAATATTCATACCAATTCTTCGAGCCTCCAAGTCCGAAATAAACCTTATCTCCAACTACTCCGGCAGCGCTATATGCATTTTTATAAGGTGCAAGATTTAGCTGTGTCCAAAAGTTTGTAACATCATCATATTGATATACATTTCTATACAAAGTAGAGGAAGAGGTATATCCTCCAATTGCAAATAAATAATCACCTGTTGCAAAACAAGTTACCCCTTCCCACGGGGTGCCAGGATAATTATTTGGAGTAGCCCAAGAGTTTGCAATTGGATCATAGGCCATTAAATATTGTTGAGCTGTAAAGGGATCAACAATATATCCTTTCCCGTTTAATACAGCACCACCGCCTTTAGTTGATTTTGGAATTGGAGCAACTTCTGTCCAAGTATCATTAGGTTGGTCATACCGCCAAAAATCTATTGTGTTAGTACCGCCACGCCCAGCTCCAAAATATGCAGTATCATTCAAAACAAAAGCACTCCCTTCAGATCTTGGAGCACCCAAAAAAGGAAACTTTTGAGTCCATGTATCATTAACCGGATCATATTCTAAAACTAGATTTGAATATCCACCAACAGTATTAGTGGAAGTGGTGCTACCACACACGACATATCCTTTTCCATTTACCGCAAATGACCCTGTGCGAGTAAGAGTTGATGGTGCATCTGCTTTTTTAGTCCAAGTATCCGTCATTGGGTTATAGGCATAAAAATCTGAAAATGGTACCGAGTTTGGCACACCACCACCACCTACATATATTATCCCATTAATTTCGAAATCATAAGACCCATCTCTAGCCAATCCTGGAAAATCAGTTTTCTTTGTCCAAATATCTCCATGAACAATGTTTTTACAATACCAAATGGAGGTGTCCAAACAATTGATAGACCGTACACAAATTGAATCACTACCATTGGCAGGTAAGTTAAGTATGGCACTATCAGCAGCAAAAGTGATTATTTCAGTGCCATTGTTCCCGATAATCTTCCATTGAAATGAAGCTGCATCCTTAGTTGGCCCCACTTTATAAACAACGTTATTTATTGGAGAGCAATAAGTAAATAGTCCACTTATAGCCTTTGGAGCTTCCAGGTCTGTATGTCTAAATGTTACACAATTTGGTGGACCCAAACAAGCATTTTTAGATTGTACACATACTAAAGCATCTTCAGTACCAAAGATTACATTAATACTATCTGTACCCTGTCCAGAATTGATAATGGCGCCGCCCGTAATTGTCCAAAAGTAGGATGTTACCTCGGGAATTGCATCAAAATGTAACCACGCCACTTGGTTGGTACAAAATGAGTCTGGTCCTAAAATTTCTGCAGGAGGTAAAGGAGGTATGAATTCTACATCAATTTTCACAACATCACTAGTATCAGGATCACAACTTCCATCGGTTAGAATTGCACGATAAAAAGTAGTATCACCAATGTTTCTTATTCTTAAATAAGTATCGTTTTCTTTTGGAATGTTTGTATAAATCACTCCATCTAAGGAATGTTGCCAAGTAATAATTCCTCTTGAGCCTGTTAGTGTAATTTCTAAAGCACCACCAATGCATAGCCATGTTTCAGTTATGCTAATCTCACCAGCCTTGGCATGACATCCACAGAGGCTTTGCCATCCCTTAATATCATCAAACACATTTAAACATTTTGAGTCAAGATTGTAAACTACCAATCCGTTTGCTGGATTATCTATTTGTTCTCGCTCAACGGTAGTTAAACGAGGAGGCAAAAAACCTAAAGAATCTGACTTTAAATCAATTATTGCCGAAGGATCAACAGAATTGTTGCCAATACTTAAGTTTTCTTGTGCATTTAATGAACCAAAAATAAAACTAAAGGTCAAGACAAAAACCAGCTTTAAGATTAAGCTAATGTGTTTGGATATTATATTAACTAGTATATTCATAATCAAGTTATTAACCTTCTTTTAAGGACAGAATTTGAAAAATTCATCAGTAACGGTGCTATTACCACCAGATCCATTATAACCAATGTCATTAATTTGAAACCAAATATGCCCCCATGATTGTGACTTTGTATAAGGTATGTCGGGCATAGAACTCCAAGAATCCGTTGCTATGTTGTATTTAAAAAAACGATTAGTGCCCAATTGTTGGCCATATCCACCAAAATAGAGCTTGCCACATAAATTAAAAGCGATCGGGTTAGCGTGAGCACCAGAGTTAGTTACTGGTGGAGTTAATTGAGTCCATTCCAGGGTTTCCTGGTTATATTCCCAAAAATTTTCTTGTCCTGGATTTCCGTGTGCAAATAGAACATAAGCTTTATTCCCATGTTGAACTCCTCTACCTCCACGATCTACAAGATATGTGGGACCTGTAAATGGCATGTTTGGAAGTTTTATCCAGTAATCTGAAGTTGGATAGTATGCATGAACTTTTCCCTTATCCACGAAATATGCAACATTATTTATAGTGAAAAATCCAAAATTTGTAGTACTGAATGCTGGTATAGTTCCTTTTTCAACCCAAATATTGGTATAGGGATCAAAACTCCAGACATTTGTGTTTGTCATAACAAAGGCTTTGTTATTAAGGCTAAAAGCTCTAATAGGAACTAAACCATCCGGTCCATCTCCTAACTTTGTCCAAACATCAGTTAATGGGTCATATTCATAAACGGAAACGGGATCAGTTAAATCTAATACATAAGCCTTCTCATTTAGTGTGAAAACAGGGCTAACAACTTGAGTTATGGGACATGCTGATAATAGTTGCCATTGCTGTATAGATGGAGAATTTGTGGAAAGTATGTTTGAGTATTTAGGCTCACAACTTCCATCTTGCACTTTGGCTCGATAACTTACATTACAAGAAATAGATTTTACCTGGTAAATTTTTTGATTTGCATCTTCGATATTGTAAAATTTACCGTCAAATATTTCTTGCTGCCATTGAATAGAACCGTTTGCACTATCAATTTCTAATTCAACAATGTCACCATTACAAAAATCAACGGAAGAAGGGTTTACGTTAGCTGTTCCTGCATATGAATTACAAGCACAAATTGAATTCCAAATACCTTCACTAAACATTTCTAAACAGTTTATATCTGTGTTAAAAATGACTAAACTTTCCTCCGGGTTTGAAATTGCGTCCCTTTCAGAAGTGGTCAATCTTGGCGCTAGCATTCCTTTTTCTGAGGAATTCAACTTTAGTATAGCGGATTCTTCAATTATTGGAGACCCAATACTTAAATTTTGCGCTTGAACGATCGATACCATTAAACCCAATACCATAAAAAGACTTTTCAATTTCATAATCATATTTTGCTAAAATGGTTTTTTATTAATATTTTCTTTCTGGACAGTACTCGTACCAATATTTTGAGTCGCCAACACCTATATACACTTTATTTCCAATTCTTCTTGCAACGGCATCACTCATTTGGATTGGAGCTGCTTTCATAGGTTTCCAAGAATTTGTTGCACTATCATATTGATCTAATCTATTTGTCTTTGGATAACCACCTAATACATAATAATAGCCCCCTACACTAAAGCTAACCATGCCTTCAGTTGAAGGACCAGGATATGAACTTGGAATAGTCCAAGAATCAGTTTGATGGTTATATACTGCAAGATTATTTCCATTTTCCACATTTACCGAATAGCCATAGCCCTCATGATTAGTGCCGTGACCTCCATAAGTTATCACAGGTCCGCTAGCTCTTTGTGTCCATGTGTCAGAAGCTTGATTGTACCTGTATACATCATCCATAGCCCCATTTGGATTATCACCAAATCCTATGTAGGCAGTATCGTTTATAACGAAATCTATTGTTTTAAACCTAGCTAAGCCTTCTACAAAGGGTGTCTTTTGGGTCCAGGTATCATTAGTCGGATTATACTCTGATACTAAATTCAAAGCAGATTGACTTACTGGGTTAGCACCACAAACTACATAGCCTAATCCTCCAACGGCAAATGAACTGGCCCAGCTAACACCATAAGGAACATCCGCCTTTTTAGTCCATATATCTGTTGAAGGATCGTAGGCATAAAAATCAACAAAACTTGTGTTATTTACTGCAGTAGGTTTACCTCCTCCAACATAAATAATATCATTAATTACAAAATTGAATGTTCCATCTTTAGAAGCACTAGGAAAATCGGCTTTTCTCGTCCAATAATCCCTAGCTATAATTTCCTGGCAAAACCATTCAGTAGTATCGTTACAGTTTATGCCTCGAACACAAATACTTCCAGAACCTGATGAAAACAAATTTAGAAAAACACTATCTCCTGCATTATCGAAGTACTCATAATCCTTTACATTTTCAATTTTCCATTCATACGAAATAGCGTCTTTTACAGGGGTTACTTTGTAAACTACGCTATCCATATCCTCACAAAAAGAAAAAATACCTGAAATTTGTGTTGGTGTTTTAACATTTAAGTGTCTAAATGTCTGGCAAGTAGTAGTGCTTAAGCAGGCGTTTTTTGTTTGAATACATACAGAAGCATCATCTACACCGTAGTGCACTTTTATACTATCAGTGCCATGACCACTTAAAACCGTTGTTCCGCTAGAAACCGTCCATATGTAGGTGCCAATAGAAGGGTCATTATCAACAGATAAGTACCCAATTTGATCTGTGCAAAAAGAATCTGGACCATAAATAGTTAGTGGTGCTAAAGGAGGAACAAATTCAACATCAATTTTAACTACTTCACTAGTATCTGGATCACAATTTCCATCAGTAAGTATTGCACGGTAAAAAGTGGTGTCACCTAAGTTTTTAATTCTTAAATAAGTGTCATTTTCTTTGGGAATGGTTGAAAAGTTTGAACCATCTGTAGAACTTTGCCACTCAACAATACCTCTTGAACCCGTAAGTGTGATCTCTGAAGAACCACCAATACACAACCAATTTTCTGTTAAACTAATAGTCCCGGCTTGAGCATTGCAACCGCACAAGCTTTGCCAGCCTTTTAGGTTATCAAATACGTTTATACATTTAGAGTCTTTATTATAAATAAATAGCCCATTAGCAGGGTTTGTAATTAAATCACGCTCTGCTGTTGTGAGTTTAGTGGGTAAAAACCCTAAGCTATCTGAAACAAGGTCTAAAATAGCCGTAGCAGAAGGGGTAGAGGTACCAATTGCCAAATTATCTTGTGCCACAACATTGGTAACTACAAAGAAAATGAAGGTTAATAAAAGAATTTTCACACTTTTCATGGATTACGTTTTAAAGCGTTTCTTTTTTAGTATAACCTTCTCCAAAGTGTTCCATCAAAATATTCAATGGTTTTGGAGTCTAGATTGTAAATCATCAAACCTTCCGCCGGGTTTACAATTAGGTCTCTTTTGTTAGTTTCCATTCTTGGAATTAATATACCGTGTTGAGTAGTTGCAAACTGAAGAATGGCAGAGGGCTCAACTAGAATGTTTTCAGTTCCTATTACCACTGTTTTTACTTCTTGGCTAAACACATTGGAAATTCCAAGAAATCCAATTATTAAGGATGTTGTTATACACTTATTCATATTATTTAATTTTAATTTATTACCTTTAATAAGGCAAGTCAAACGGTAATAGAAGGATACTTTAATATACTCCTACAATATTTCAAAAACCTTCCAGTAGTTTACCGTATGATCTTTGCCTTATTTTCTTCACCCAGGATAAGCCACAGCAACCGTGCTAGGCTTAATTTCTAGGTCTATTTTTTCATTGTTCTTATTAATTAATTGACAGCCTCCAATTAACTTTATTAAGATCGTTTTTTGGCCTTGCCCATTTTCTTCAAAATCTTTAATTTCATTAATATTTAGAACTGAAATAGCACTTTGTCTGTTTAAAGCACTGCTATATTTTTCACCAATTTCGTTTGTGTATTCTAGCATGACAGTCCCTAAGCTTAGTTTGGTTATTTCAGGACTTTCTATTAAAGTCATTACATAGTCGTGAGTAACTGCGGCAGAGTCGGGGGTACCTACTTTTATATTTCTACAAAAAGTTGAAGTAGCTAATGTTTTTTGGTTCTCTACTATTAGGCAAACTTTATAACTCCCTTTATTTGCATAGGTGTGTTGAAGGTTTTTATCCGATGAAGTATTCCCATCACCAAAATCCCAGGTGTATTTAGTTGGATTTAGTGGATTAAGATGCTGCCCAATTAGAGGATAAAAATCATAAGTTAAACCAGAAAAATTATAGTAATAATCTGCTTCAAATGGTCGAGTCTCTAATTCTAAATCTCTCTTAAGAGTACTGCTAAATGTTGGAAAACTTGCAATTGATTTTGTTGCAACACTACTTGGGCTTAAAATATCATAGGAATGTTCCACAGTTAATAAATTAGAAGCACTGGTGTCGGTACCGTCTCCAAAGTCCCAAAATAACATAGTAGGCGCTTTTTGGTCAATTTGAACCACCTTAAACTGTACCAGAGTATGAAAAGTTGGTAGCGCTAATCTATATGAAGTCTCACCAAGTTGAACCGATTCACTTATGGCTGTTATACCACTTGAACTAGCTAAATATTTGTCCCTAATAGTAAATTTTAAGGAAGGACATTCTTGGCAGATATCACTCTTTAGTTCGCCAATAAATGAATAAACATTTAATGAGTCGAGTGAATAAGAAGTAAACATTCTATATCCGTCTTTTCCAGTACCAAAAGCTTTAGTTGAACCATTGACCTCTAAATCAAATTGAAACACAGGATTATCCTCTGTATTTGGCTTAGGTGTATCTATTGGCTTGCACTGAAATAAAGTCAGTGTAAGCAGTAGAAAGAGCATATGTTTAATGAACGACCTCATTAATTAAAAGTTTATTAGTCTATAAGCGATTGAAATTTTCAAATTTCTTTCAAAACTCTTCTCAGAATTACTGTAAAATTCATTATTAGTAAGGTCTGAAAGCCCATGAGTATATTCCATTCCAGCACTTAAGTTACCTTCTAGTCTAATTTTATAACCCGCATGTAATCCCATTGAAACGGAATTAAAACGGCCATCATTTCCCCACTGAGTTTGAGTTTCTTGGGTCTCACTGCTTGAATTTGTTACGTCAAACGAAGATGTATAAACATATGCCAAGTTCATTCCTGAATATAAAAGGTGCCTATCACCAAGGTTTACTTGTGCTGAAATTGGCATTTCCACCATATATAGCCTATTAGGCGAAACACTTTGAATTTGCGTAGCCATTCCAAAAATGTCGTGAGCAACCTCATAGGTTTCACTCAAATTGAAAGATTCAAGTCCGATAGTTTTATGAATTATGCCAGTGCTAGCGCTAATACTTGTTGTTAAAGTTTTAGAAAATTTAACTCCAAAGAATTTATCAGTTGAATTAGAAAAATACGGAGCCGAAGAATTAGCAGTAGTACCTAAAATTATTTCAGCGTAATGCCTTTTGCTTGATAAATCACGAGTACGCTTGCTATACTTTTTGTCGTATATATTAAAAGACTCTCTCATCGATTCAATTAATTCATTTTTCGTGGAATTCATCATTAACCCATTTACTGGATTTAAAGAAGCAAATAAAATAGCCACTTCATCTTCTTCATTTGGTGTTGTAGAATGATTAATACCTAGAGTCAATTCATTAAAAGTAATTTGACTCACATAATATTTTCCAATTGGGTTAATAAATGCATTGATTGAATTAGAAGGTAGATTTTGTAAGAGATCCACCTCAACAGTATGAATACTATTATTATCCTTTGAATCCTCCTTAATAAATGAACTGCTTTTTTCCAATAACGCATTGGTATTTATTAAAGAAAAAGTAGGGGGTGATACAGCATCTATATATGAGGAATCTGGAGAAATTCTTTCGCTATTAACTCCAATGATTAAGGCAATTAATGAAAAGCTAAGAAGTGTAGTTAAACCTCCTTTTGGGTTAGAATTTGAATTTGAGTTTATTGGAATCTCCCTATCCAAAAGTTTTTCCATTTCAACCCAATCTTCTTCAATAAACTTTACTTTTTGAGATTTAAGTTTATTGATTATTAATTCACTAAAGTCTTTCCAATCTTTCATATCTATTTATTATTAAGATTGTTAGTGTAAATTTTCATTTTTTCCTTAATTTGTTTTCGAGCGAACGACACATGCCATTTAGATGTTCCCTCTTTTATATTCAGCAGTTCAGCAATTTCTTTATGTTGATACCCGTCAATAGCAAAGAGGTTAAATACTTTTCTGCTTTCATTTGGAAGAGATTTTATTATCTCCAGAATTTCTTCGGTACCAAATAATTTATCCGCTTGGTGGTAATCAATTGGGTAGTTAGCTTGATCCAAATCTTCCAAATTTTCTAGCTGATCGTGATTTTCTCTGTACTGTTTGTTTTTTCTAAAATCATCAATTATCGTATTAATCATTATTCGTATAATCCATGCTTCAAAAGGGGCAGGGGTCGAATATTTATCTAGATTTAAAATAATTTTTAAGAAACCAGCATTTACTACAGCCATTGCATCATCTCTATTTTCCATATAGCGCATAGCAACCTTCATAAGAGGTGGAAAACACATTTTGTATAACATATACTGTGCTATTCGCTCATTATTAATACACTGTTTTAATAACTTTTGAGTTACTTTCAACATTACAAATTGTTAATCAAAATATTTTTAAGGCTTTAAATAAATCTCAATATACGTAATAGTCACTCTTTTGTAAAATTAAATTAAGTGCGTTCAATGATATACACGTGTATATTTTGGAAAAGGTTGGGTTCATCACCTTACTTTTTTATATTAAAGTCTTGCGAAATGAGTAGGTACTTTGAAAATAGGACTGAAATCTATTGTATTCAAGAAGGAAATACACTTTTTTACTTTCACGAAAAGTTTTAAAAAAAAATGACAAAAAAAATGGCAGTTGCTAGTAACAACTGCCATTTAAATTAAAAGTTAGTTTTATACTAACTGAGCTCTTTGCTCAATTACTTTTTCGCTTTCGATATACTCATCGTAGGTCATCATTTTATCCAACATGCCATTGGGCGCAATTTCGATAATTCGAGTGGCAATTGATTGTGTAAATGCATGATCATGAGAGGTGAAAATAATCGTTCCTTTAAACTCTTTTAAAGAGTTGTTCATAGCCGTAATTGATTCCAAATCTAAGTGATTTGTAGGCTCATCTAAGAACAACAAGTTTCCTTGTGCAAGCATCATTCTTGATAACATACAACGAACTTTTTCACCTCCTGAAAGTACAGAACAACTTTTCAAAACCTCTTCTCCAGAGAACAACATCTTTCCTAAAAATCCACGAATATAAACTTCGTCTTTGTCGGTTGAATATTGACGTAACCAGTCAACTAAATTGTCATCTGATTTGAAAAACTTAGCATTATCGTTAGGTAAATACGATTTTGTGATAGTTTGTCCGAATTCAATATTTCCACTAGTTGGGGTCAATTCATCGTTCAAAACCTTAAATAAGTGACTTATTGCAGTACTATTTTTACCGATTATGGCAATTTTATCTCCTTTACGGGCATTAAACTCCACATTTTTATAAAGTGATTCACCATCAGCAGAAGCGCTTAAATTCTTTACGTCTAAAACCTGATCTCCAGCATCTCTATCTTGTTGGAAAATAATTGCAGGGTACTTTCTACTTGAAGGCTTGATGTCTTCCCAGTTGATTTTTTCTAACAACTTTTTTCTACTTGTAGCTTGCTTCGATTTTGATGCATTTGCACTAAAACGACTAATGAAATCTTGCAATTCCTTTTTACGTTCTTCACTCTTTTTATTGGTCGATTGTTTTTGACGAAGTGCTAGCTGACTACTTTCATACCAAAATGAATAGTTACCTGTAAACTCATTTATTTTTTGGAAATCGATATCTACAATTTTTGTACAAACTGTATCTAAAAAGTGTCTATCGTGAGATACTACAATTACCGTATTTTTGAAATCCAATAAGAAGTCTTCTAACCATGATACAGTTGGAAGATCCAAGTCGTTAGTAGGCTCATCCAGAATTAAAATATCAGGATTACCGAAAAGTGCTTGTGCAAGCAATACACGAACCTTAAGCGAACCAGGAAGCTCACTCATTAACTTGTCGTGCAATTTTTCCTCAATACCTAAACCACTTAATAAAGAAGCTGCTTCTGGTTCAGCATTCCAACCGTCCATTTCAGCAAATTCTCCTTCAAGCTCACTTACTTTTACTCCATCTTTTTCATTGAAATCTGGTTTCATGTACAAGGCATCCTTTTCTTGCATAATCTTCCACAATTTCGTGTGGCCCATTATTACAGTATTAAGAACGGTTACCTCATCAAAAGCAAAGTGATTTTGAGATAAAACAGCCATACGTTTTCCAGGCTCTAACGAAATCTTTCCTGAATTGGGATTTTCATCTCCACTTAGGATATTTAAGAAGGTAGATTTACCAGCACCATTTGCACCAATAACACCGTAGCAGTTATCTCCAGAAAAGTTGATATTTACTTCATCAAATAATACCCTTTTTCCGTACTGTAGGGAAACATTTTGAACGTCTAACATAATTTCAATTTTGAGGGTGCAAAGGTAAGGTTTTTTAATGCCATTTTACAGATTAAGCCTGATATATTAAGAAGGTTCAGTTCAGTTGTATAAATTTGCCCTATGCGTAATCCGAAATATAGAAACCTAAGCATTGAAGAATTGCAAACGCTTGAAAAAGAGTTTATAGAGTTTTTGGTGGTAAATGGCTTAACAGGTATGGACTGGGAAAAGCTGAAAAAAGAACAGCCTGAAGAAGCTGAAGCAATTGTAATTCAATTTAGTGATGTTGTTTTTGAAGGCATTATGCGTAAAGTTAAATTTTTAGAGTATGTGAGTGAAAAACATATCTATTGCTTTCAATGTCTTGATGACCAGCTTGTTTTGGTTTGTGCTGAAGCATCTGATGTTGAACATGCCAATTTTAGAGACCCTGAATTCTATAAAAAGGCACTTTTAGGCAAGGAAAATAAAGTTTATGTATTTACCGAAATCAAAAAATACAATTTGGTTCGAGAACTAGAATTATTCGACATGATTCAAAAGGGCTGTCAGATTACAGAAGGGGAGTTGTTTAAACAACTTTCAATGGCTTTAGAAAATTAAACTTTTTACTACGCCTTACTATTTATAAGTTTGAAAAAATTAACCCTATGAAATTAGTTTGTTGGAATGTAAACGGAATTAGAGCTGCAGCGAAAAAAGGAGCTTTAGACACACTTTTAAACTTTGATGCCGATATAATTGGAGTGCAAGAAACAAAAGCACAGGATGATCAAGTAGAAGAAGTAACCGAATACATGGATGATTATTACATTAATTCAAATTCAGCTGTTAAAAAGGGATATTCTGGAACCGCTTTATTCACCAAGAAAAAGCCTGTTGAATTCTTATTCGACATGGGAGTAGAGGAGCACGACCAAGAAGGTAGAATTAGCTGTGTGGATATGGGTGAGGTGTATGTTATTGATGTTTATTGCCCTAACTCTGGTCAAGACCTTAAACGATTGAATTATAGAGCTAAATGGGATGCTGATTTCTTAAAATATCTTAAAAAACTAGAAGAAACAAAACCAATTATTGTTATGGGCGACTTTAATGTAGCTCATAAACCAATTGACATTGCTCGTCCAAAGGATAATTACAACAAAAGCGCAGGTTATTGTCAAGAAGAAATTGATGGAATGGAAAACTTCTTGAATGCCGGCTTAGTTGACATTTGGAGAGAACAACACCCTGATGAAGTTAAATACAGTTGGTGGAGCTGGAGAGCACAAGCACGTGTACGTAATGTTGGTTGGAGAATAGATTACTTTCTTATTAGTAAATCATTAGTTCCATTAGTAAAATCGACTGAAATACATTCAGAAGTAGAAGGTTCAGATCATTGTCCGATTACAATGGAGATTGACTTATAATTTTTGAAAAGGGAGTGTTAGAGTTTTATCCCCAGCTATATCAATTTTCATAAAGTAATAGCCTTTTTTCAAAAGTGTAACATCTAACATAGCGTTGTCTATATTTCCTTTTTGAATTAGCGCTCCAAGTTGATTAACTATTTGGTAAGACAATTTATTACTTAATTCTTTATTGATTTTAAAGTTTAGAATACTATTCGTGGCAGTAGGGTAAAGACTTATCTGCTTTTTGTTGCTTTTACTGGTTATGGAAGTATGAAAAGCTTGTACAGCATGAGTGCTCCTAAACGTTTCAGAATCGGTGGTGATTGATAAGGTGACATTATAAGTACCTGGAAGGGCGTATGTATGAGTTACAGTTTGCTCGTGGTAAGTAATCCCATCTCCCATGTTCCAAACAACAGTGGCATTTCCATTGCAGTTGGATGAATTGGAAAGTACTACTTCAAGTCCACGACAGTTACCATGAATTATGACATTTTCAACATCACAATAATTCACTTCATGATTTTGGCAAAATGTGTCTGTCGCACAATTATTTTCAACTATAAGGCATACTTTATATATTCCATTTTGGTGATATGAATAAGTTGGGTTTTGTTTGGTACTAATAGGAGATCTATCTCCAAAATCCCACTGCCATTTTGTAATATCTGAAGGTGTGGATAAATCGGTAAAACCTACTTCATAACCGCCAAGACTGTCTGAGCTAAAATTTGCAATAGGAGTATCGCACGCTGCAATATTGGCTTTACTTTGACCAATAACAGTACCAGAAATCATTAAAGAAAGGGCTAGTAAAAGTATTTTATGGTTCATAATAAGGACTTTATAATCTCAAACTTACCAAAAATAATCTTTAAAAAAAATAGTATTGGGATATTAGGCTGGATAAATAAAAAATTAAAAAGCCAGCTGTTTTTAGGGGAAACAATTGGCTTTTAGCTACTATGAAAAAAAATTGAGTAAGCTCCACTTCAAGGATACTACTTTAAAGGTTATTTTAATTTGGGTTTGAATAGTTAAATTTTGACCCTTAATGATAAATTAAATGTATTGAAGAAATTTTGATGGGGATGCTACTATTGTTGCAAATACTATAACAATTGGATCAAATAGTTGAAAGTTTCACCTCCTGTTATTCCAAAGCGTATACAAACTTCATTCTTACTTAAAACATGAGTTTGATAATGATTTACTACTTCTAATTTAAACGATTCACAGTATTTTACTACGCTATGAGTTTTCATATCCACTATTATTTAGTGTCTACTTTTTTTCAGGACCTAACAACTTTCTACTTAAGTTCTGATAACCTTTTTAACTCTTCATTCATAGCTATAAAACCAGCTTTGCTATCTGTTTGTAGCTTTTTCTTAAATAAAGGCACTAAAATTCCTTTAAAAGTTTCGCTGTGTTCAAATCTAGTGGAACCATTTTTTAAATCTACTAGTTTAAATGAGTGTTCGCCGTCAAACAAACCTTTAAAAAGTAGTTGACCTTTCCACCTAAGTTCTTTGTCTTTCGTAAATTCTAAAATTGTTGGCTCAAAGTCCATTCCCTGCACATTAACCTTAATTTTGTTGCCTGTTTTTACTTTGCCTAAAACAGATTTTACAAAAGGATTCCAATTTGGATACTTGTCAAAATCGCTTAGTATTGACCAAATTTTGGAAGGACTCGCATTAATTTCAATGTTGGTTATGATTTGCATAGTTGATATTTAGATGACTTACCAATCAATAGGTTTGTAGTCTTTCAAAAACTTCCCACACCAATGCTTTCCTGTATTGATTCCATCAAATAAAGGGTCTAATACTCGAGCTGCTCCATCTACTATATCCAATGGTGGTTGAAAATCATGCACTTCTTCTTTACGCTTTGCTAATTCTGCAGGATCCTCATCAGTTACCCAACCAGTGTCAACAGCATTGGTATAGATACCATATTTTGCTAGTTCCTTTGCTGATGTATGGGTCATCATATTTAATGCAGCCTTGGCCATGTTTGTATGCGGATGTCGGGCTTCTTTATGAAAGCGGTGAAATTTACCTTCCATTGCAGTAACATTTATAATATGCTTCTTTCCTGTATCATCTTTGCGCATTAGGTTCGATAGTCGGTTACAAAGAACAAATGGTGCTACCGCATTTACCAACTGAACTTCCAACATTTCAACCGTATCTATTTCTCCCATCATAAGGCGCCAGCTATTGGTTTTACGCAAGTCAACTTGTTGTAAATCTGCATCTAATTCTCCGTGAGGAAATACTTCTTCTGCCGACAATGAATTGTCAATAGAGTAGGGGATTTGACTTAATTTTGCAGAAGCACTCAGTCCAATTCCCAGTTGTTTTCCATGCCAAGTAACGGGTAAGTTTTTAGATTGTCCTTTAGCTGATCCTTTGCTTAGAGCGTTCAACTCATTAATGCAATAAGTATGGTCCTTTAGTAAGTCTTGAACATAGTCGGGCAGTTTGTCAATTTCCGTTTCTTCGTTCGTCATTAAGTGAGCATAAAATCCTGAAGGTCGTCGAACCGTTTGAGCAGCATTGTTAATCAAAATATCTAAACGGTCGTATTTCTGCTCAATTAGGTTGCAAAATATCTCAACACTTGGAATATGGCGCAAATCTAACCCATGAATTTTTAATCGATGTCCCCATTCTTCAAAATCATGTTCTTTCCCAAAGCGTATGGCAGAGTCAACAGGAAACCTGGTTGTAGCAATCACTGTTGCGCCTGCCCGAAGCATTAAAAGGGTAATATGGTAGCCAATTTTAA
>JBLIDK010000044.1:0-18052 GCA_047632595.1 Sphingobacteriales bacterium | reverse complement strand
ATTAATGAGGGCGAAATGAAGTATTGCTCTTTTCGATTCCAATCTAAAGACCTCGTTGAGTCATTAAAGTCTATACCATCAAAATAGTGTCTGGCGGCATCAAGACTGATAGATGTATTGCCAGCAGATGCAACTCCCCCAATTGCGGTATTTATCACTCCTACGCTCTCAGAATAGATTGACCCATAAACCTGAGAAGGTGCATCGATCTTAGAAATGATATTTATTGTTCCAGCTAAAGCATCTGCACCATAAGCAACTACTTGAGGACCTTCTACAATTTCAATACGTTCGACGTTGTTTAAGTTTAGTTGGGAAAGGTCAATGTTTCTGAAAACTCGTCCTGTTAATGGCACACCATCTCGCAAAACCTTAATGTTATTGGCACTTAGACCATTGATTTCTATTGAATTTCCAATAGCATTGTCATCAAATGTATTTATCGCACTATTAAATTGAAGCGCATCTTTAACAGTGTTTGAGGCGGTTTTATTGAATCCTTTTTGATTTATTACCTGAATATCAAAAATAGCCGAATCAGTTGTACTTTTTTCAAGTTCTCCTGTAATTACTATGGATGGCAACTCAATGTCGTTCCGAATTAAATTAATGTAGTATACACCTGCATCAAATATTGTATCAACATATGGTAAATAATAGGGATTGTTAACTGAAATTACACAAGGTGTCTTTTCAGAAATAGCTACAGTTAAACCACTTTCGAAGCGGTAAGTTACCCAATTTGGTTTTCCAAGTTCTTTGGTATTTAAAACAATGCTTTGATTGGTTTCTAGGTTGAAATGTAAGGATACACTTTGTGAAGTTACTGCACAATACGGTAACAAAAGGGCTGAAATTAGGTACACCAATCTGCTTTTCATTTGAAATTGGTACATCTGCCTCTTAATTCATTTTAATTAAGGAATTAATTGTGACCCCTTTAGAGGTAAATACTTTAGCATAGTAAATACCATTTGTTATTGTACTTATATCAATTTGTTGATTAGTGCTAAAGTTACCTTGTTTACTTACAACAGTCCTACCATTTAAATCAACTATTTCAACAGCTTGGATTAATGCCCCTTTAGTCGCAATTTTTATAAAGTTTGTGCTAGGATTGGGATAAATATTAAAGTCAAAATCAGAATTAATTTGATCGTTTGATGACGAAATGGTTCCATTTATTGGCCTTATTCCAAAAACTATTTTACCTGTTTCAGAATCGGCACTCAACATTACGAGAAGATAATCTACTTGTTGAATATTGTCTGCGATAATATAAAAAACAGAGTCTTTCATTGTATAAACACTGTCTACTAAATCATACCAATTTGTACCAATAGCGTCTATAAAAGTGGAGGTGTTTGCCAAAATAATCTCACCTGAATCAACGTAATTTGCTGGATTGCCATTGCGCTCTTCAACTAAAATTAGTCCATCTGACAAAACCCCTACCGAATTAAGATACTTCCCCTCTTTTTGTTCGGTGTATTTGGTAAAGCTAATGTGCCAATTTGCCAAATCTGGACCCCTGTCTAAACTAAGTTCATTTTCTAAATCAAAATAGCCAAATAATTTAGTGTTGTAGTCCTCCTTGCTACATGAAAACTCCTTAAAGTTGTTACTATCCATGTCCATTAAATGGAAATAAAACGAAGGTCCATCGTATTTATAAATTTTTAATTTTTTGAAATCACCATTGGCAAGTTTTATTACATATAAACTGTCACCTATTATTTCGTGATCAGTTACAATAAACCCATAATCACCCCAACCATAGTCAGTGACAATTGCAGCGTTTTTAGTAGTATTAAAAGCTCCCATATCCCAATAATCAAATTTATTATGTAATACAGGCCATGACTTTATACCAGTAGTATCATAAGAAAGCCAATCTGCAGTATCTCCGTTAGGATATTTGAATAATTGAACTCCTTTCTGTTCGTTTATTCTTATGCCCAATCCTTTGGTAGAACCATCAAATTGAAACGGGGTTGAAGAAAATGCAATATCCCAATTATTAACAGGTGATTGAGATATTTTACTATTTTTAAAAGAATAATAAACCTGGTTTTCAAAGTTCTTTCCAAGTATCACAGAGTCTTGAACAAAACCATCACCTTGAGAAAAACTTAACTGCATAGGCAGAATAATGAAAGCAATCAATACAAGTAAAAAGCCCTTAGTATTGATAAAAGAAAGAGAACTGTTTGTCTTCATGTTATTGTGTATTGTATGTCAATAATGAATCACAAAGTTAAATATTAAGTAAATATTAGTGACTAGACAGCTGTCATCATAGTGTCAAAAACAGAATCCTAGATGTCAATGAATGCAACAGGTATTAAGTCAAATAATTGAATTATATTAAGTGTATTAATATGCTCATAATCCATCTTTTAAAAACCAATTCAGAATAATATTCCGAATAATTGGTGCTTTTGTCACAACAAATAACATTTTATATAGAGTAATACTTTATATATTTTTTATAATAAATTGTATTATATACTTTTATGATTATTAACAGAACAAAATATTTACTCATATAATGCCAAATATAATTTGGAGCATGCTAATTAATGACTACCTGTTATATGTATATATATAATCATTTACTATATTTGAAGTATGAAAAATAGTAACAACACCATCTTTAGCAATGCCACATTTTGGTGGGTAATTGGATTTATAGTTTTAGCAATTGTTTTTAGACTGATTCCTGAGCGTCCATTAAACTTCACTCCTATTGCAGCAATCGCTCTTTTTGCTGGCGCAATGCTTAAAAATAAGAAGCTAGCTTATGTAATGCCGATAATGGTTTTGTTTGCAACCGACTTTTTCTTTGGTTTACATTCTACTATGTGGGCTGTTTATCTTGGATTTATTCTAATAGTTTTTATTGGTAGAAACCATGTGCAAGGCATGAAATTGCAAAAAATTATATCTGGATCTGTTATGGGTTCGTTATTGTTTTTCTTACTAACAAACTTTGCAGTTTTTATTGAAGGAACCCTCTACCCTATTTCTACAGAAGGATTAATTTCTTGTTTTACAGCTGCAATTCCTTTCTTTAAGAATACTCTTACTGGAGATCTTGTATTTAATGGTGTAATGTTTGGTACATTTTATGCTTACCAACGTTTTACTACCACAGTAGTTACTGAAAAGGTTAAGAGTTAGCTAATAACTGTTTTACTAGTTCTAAAGTTCCTTCTTGTGCCTTTTTTGGTATTGATAGTGCTTTAGGTGATTTTATTAAATCGACGGCCTTAGGATCTATAACTATAATTTCACAGCCTTTATTGGTATAATTTACCAATCCAGCTGCCGGATATACCTGAAGTGATGTGCCGATTACAATTAGATAGTCTGTTTCAATAACAAGCTTTGCCGCTACTTCCATCATTGGCACTGCTTCTCCAAACCAAACCACATGAGGTCGCAATTGAGAACCAAGCTCGCACAATTGACCTTTGTTGATAGTGTCTCCTAGTATATCGTAGGTTAAATCTGGATTTATTGAGCTTTGAGATTTGGTTATTAATCCGTGTAGATGGACAATATTTGTTGACCCAGCCCTTTCATGCAAGTCGTCAATGTTTTGGGTAATAATTGAAACTTCATACTTCAATTCAAGCTCAACAAGCGCTAAATGAGCTTTATTTGGCTCGGCTGCAAGTACTCCTTTTCTACGTTCATTATAGAATTTCTGAACTAACCTAGGGTCTTTAGACCATGATTCTGGAGTTGCAACATCGTAAATGCTATGTCCCTCCCATAGTCCATCTTCTCCTCTAAAGGTTTTTAACCCGCTTTCTTGACTAATACCTGCTCCTGTAAGAACGACTATTTTTTTCTTGGACATGCTCAAATTTAAAGTTGTACAAGTGATTATACAATAATTTGTAGCGCACAGTGCTAATTTGCCGAAATGAAAACTGTTCTAAACAAAAAAAGTAGCACCATATACATAGTACTACTCTTTAATTAAATGGGTGACTAATGGGACTTCCCGACGGCTTCGCATCGGGATAGACTTCTCGTCCCACGACTTTCCCTTAAAATAAAAAAGGTCCAGATAATTGAAATCTGAACCTTTAATTTGGGTGGGTGACTAATGGGACTTCCCGACGACTTCGTATCGGGATAGACTTCTCGTCCCACGACTTTCCCTTAAAATAAAAAAGGTCCAGATAATTGAAATCTGAACCTTTAATTTGGGTGGGTGACTAATAGGACTTCCCGACGACTTCGTATCGGGATAGACTTCTCGTCCCACGACTTTCCCTTAAAATAAAAAAGGTCCAGATAATTGAAATCTGAACCTTTAATTTGGGTGGGTGACTAATGGGACTCGAACCCACGACCCTCGGTACCACAAACCGATGCTCTAACCAACTGAGCTATAACCACCATATTCAAGGGGCAAAAATACTAAGCTTATTGAGTAAACAAAGCACTTTTTTGAAATAAATTTTTATCCCACACAATACCATCTTCCAATTGTTACTTTTGACAAATGGAATCAACCACTGAAAAGTCTAAAGTTGTGGAACTTGAGGTTACCGGAATGACCTGCGCTAATTGTGCTTTAACAGTTCAAAAAAGTATAGAAAAGCACGGAATTAATAAGGTTTTTGTTAATGTTTCAGCAAACGAGGTGCGCTTTAACAATATAAACGACTCCAAATTGGATGAAATCATTTCTTCTATTGAAGCTGGAGGGTACAAGGTAGTTCAAGGACATAATGGAAAAAAAACTCCTTCGAGACTAACTAAGGAGGAATGGTTATTCTATTCTTCGCTGGTCTTTTCTGTTCCTTTATTAGCCCATATGTTTATTTCATGGGAATTCCTTCACAATCCCTTGGTGCAATTCATTTTGGCACTACCGGTAATGGCTATTGGAGTGTACTACTTTGGTAAATCTGCCTACCATTCTCTTAAAGTTGGTGTTCCAAATATGGACGTCCTTATAATAATGGGTTCAGGAACTGCATTTATTTATAGTCTAATAGGCCTAATTCAAAATTTAGGACCAAATTTTCTGTTTTTTGAAACTGCCACCACTATAATTTCGCTAGTGCTATTAGGAAATGTTATTGAAGCAAAAAGTGTTAAAAGCACAAGGAAATCCATTAAATTACTTCAAGATTTACAGCCAAAAATCGCAAATAAGCTTGTTTTAGATACAAACGGCAAAGAAGTAATTCAACAAGTACCTTTTAAAGAGCTCAAAAAATATGATATAGTTCAAGTAAATGAAGGAGACCGAATTCCTATTGATGGTAAGGTGTTAGTTGGATTTGGCGAAGTGGATGAAAGCGTATTAACTGGTGAAAGTGCCCAGCTTAGTTTACAAAAAGACAGTCAAGTGAAGGCTGGAACAGTCTTAATTTCAGGAAATCTTAAAATTCAGACAGAGTATGTTAGGGGCGAAACCATGTTTGGTAGAATTTTGGAGTTAGTTAAAGGTGCCGAAATGAATAAGCCTCAAATACAAAAACTGGGAGATAAAGTTTCGGCTATTTTTGTTCCGGTAGTAATTGGTATAGCAGTATTAACAGTACTAGTAAGTTATTATGGCTTTGGAATGTCTTTTCAAACAGCCCTACTGCATGCAATTGCAGTTTTGGTAATATCTTGTCCATGCGCTATGGGGCTTGCAACACCGACGGCCGTAAGCGTTGGAATTGGTTTGGCCGCAAAATCTAACATTTTAATAAAAAGCGGAGTTGCGTTAGAAACCATCGCGAAAGCGAAAACTATTTTATTTGATAAAACAGGCACTTTAACCACTGGCAACCTACAAATGAGCAATTTAAAAACTAGTGGTATTACATTAGAAGAAGCAAAGAGTCTTATTTTGGAGTTAGAAAAATACAGCTCCCATCCTATTGCTAAAGCCCTGATAAAACAATTACAAGGAGCACCTTCTTTTAAGTTTAAAAATGTCGAAGAAATTAAAGGCAAAGGAATTAAAGCAGAAGATAATGATGGAAACATTTATTTTCTTGGAGCATCAACCACTGATAATACAATAGATTTAATTGCCGATATAATGCTATTAAAAAACAATGAACCTATAGCTAGTTTTCATTTAGAAGATGAAGTTCGCCCATTTGCTAAAGAAACCATCACTCGATTAAAAGCACAAGGGTTTGAAACCATTCTTTTAAGTGGTGATTCTGATAGAAAATGTATGCAAATTGCCAAGGAGATAGGTATTGGTCAAGTTTATTCTCAACAGTTGCCCCTTGAAAAGCTTCAATTGATATCTATATTTTCTGGTAAAGGAGTTTCAATTATGGTTGGCGATGGAGTAAATGATGCTCCTTCACTTCAACGTGCAGATGTAGGAATTTCACTTGGTCAAGCTTCTGAAATAGCTATTGAATCATCAGATGTGATTTTAAGCAAAAGCAATCTTTTAGACATTGTTAAAGTTATTGAACTAAGTAAGGAAACCATTACCACTATTAAGCAAAACTTGTTTTGGGCCTTCTCCTATAACATTGTTGCCATACCAATTGCAGCTATTGGCTTATTAAATCCAATGTTTGCAGCCCTGTTTATGGCTTTTTCAGATATAGTAGTGATTGGAAATTCAATCCGATTAAAATTCAGAAAATTTTCTTGAACCCATAGGATTGTCCATCTTTGCTTATGGCTAATGATTTAGTGGAAATATTTACAGATGGTGCATCAAGTGGCAACCCCGGACCCGGCGGTTATGGTACTATCCTAAAATTTAACGGTAAGCAAAAGGAGCTTAGCGATGGTTTTAGAAAAACTACAAACAACCGTATGGAGTTATTAGCTGTAATTGCTGGTTTGGAGGCTTTAAAAACCAACAAGTTCAAAGTCAAAGTATGGTCTGATAGTAAATACGTGGTTGAATCTGTTGAAAAAGGCTGGGTTTTTGGATGGGAAAAGAAAGGGTATGCCAAAAAGAAAAATCCTGATTTATGGAAACGTTTCTTAATAGTATACCGCCAACACAGTGTAAAGCTGCAATGGATAAAAGGACATGCTGGGCACCCAGAAAATGAGCGCTGCGACGAAATAGCCGTTAGAGCTGGTAAAAGAAAAGTCTTGAAAATAGACAAAGGATATGAAGACTCCGTTAAAGAGTCTAATAGCTTAGATTTAAAATAAAAACCTACAAATTTACTGCTATATTCTTCATGTAGTTTTCTGCTTCAGTAACCAAGCCTTCACAACCAATAAAAATTGGAGTTCGTTGATGTAATTCTGTTACTTCTAATTCTAAAATTCGTTTTGAACCAGTAGAAGCTTTTCCACCTGCGTTTTCAATAATGAAGGCTAAAGGGTTGCATTCGTAAAGCAATCTCAACTTACCATTTGGCGCACTTTTTAGTGCTGGGTAAAAGAAGATTCCTCCTTTTAACAGAATTCTATGCAAATCGGCAACCATTGAACCAATATAACGTGCTTGGTATGGTCTTCCAGTTTCTTCGTCTTCTTCTTTACAGTAATCAATAAACGCCTTTACTTCTTCAGAAAACTGACTGTATTTACCTTCGTTTACGCTAAAAGTATCTCCTTTATGAGGAATTCTCATGTTTGGATGTGATAAGCAAAACTCACCAATTGATGGTTCCAATGTGAAACCGTTAACTTCTTCTCCAGTGCTATAAACTAGCATGGTAGACGATCCGTAAACAACATATCCTGCTGCAACTAATTCTGTACCATGTTGCATTGCATCATTTATATTTGCTTCTTGGCTGATTGGACTAGTTCTTTTATAAATACCGAAAATGGTACCAATTGATACGTTTACATCAATATTGCTGCTCCCATCTAAAGGGTCCATGCACACCACATATTTTGCACTTTCAGAAATATCGTTATTAATTGGTACTACAAATTCATCTTCTTCTGAGGCAATTAGGCAACATTCACCCCCGCTCATTAAAGCCTTTTTCATTTGGTCGTTTGCAAAAATATCAAGCTTTTGAACTCGTTCTCCTTGAACATTGTCTTCGCCAGTTGCCCCAAGAATATCAACTAAGCCTGCTCTACTTACTTCACGGTGAATTACTTTGGCTGCTAATCCTATATCTCCTAAAAGTCTAGAAAATTCACCTGTAGCGTCTTCAAATTTAGTTTGACTTGAATTAATAAAGTGTCCAAGGGTTATGATTTTTCTTGCCATTCTGAAAAAGTTTTTTTGCGAAAATACGACTTAGTTTAGACTTTCGAATCCATTAACTCAATTACTTCTAAATTTTGAGGGATCCCATTGTTAATTTCAAAACGCATAAGTGTGCGAACTTTGTGCCAACCTGCCTTTCCCGCGGCACCAGGGTTTAGGTGTAAAAGTCTATTTCGTTTATCAGGTATAGCTTTTAGAATATGAGAATGACCACTTATAAAAATCTTAGGTCTTTCTCTTTTTATAATGTCTAAAACACCTTTTGAATACCGCCCTGGATACCCGCCAATGTGAATCATCATAACCTTCGCTCCTGCAACATTAAAAATATTAATCTCAGGATGGATTAGTCTTAGTTGATCCCCATCTATGTTTCCATAAACACCACGAAGTTTTTTGAAAGAACTTAATTGATCTGATAAAAGTGTGTTACCAAAATCTCCGGCATGCCATATTTCATCCACCTCTTTAAAGTATTCAAATACTTTTGGGTCTAAATAGCTATGTGTATCAGAAAGTAAGCCTATTTTCATTTAATTGGAATGTCCTCAAATGTAATTAATAGTATATTTAGGGACAAAATTTAACAGAATGAATAAACTACTTTTTCAAATATTATTTATAGGCGTATTTACAGCCCTAAGCCTAACTAATTCATTAGCTCAAAACTGGGATGCAAATAAGTTAGATAGCTTCTTCAATTACGTAGAAGCCCAAAATAAAGGCATGGGCTCTATTGCACTTTTAGAAAAAGGAAACACTATCTACACAAATGCATTTGGCTATGCTGATGTTGAAAACGGTAATAAAGCTACTCCATCAACTTTATATAGAATTGGTTCCATAACAAAAACCTACACGGCTACTATTATTATGCTGTTGGTTGAGGAAAACAAGATATCATTAGAAACCAAGCTAAGCGAGTATTACCCTAAGGTGCCCAATGCAAGTGAAATAACAATTGCACAAATGCTTAGACATAGAAGTGGGATTTTCAACATTCTAGAAGACTCTTTATATATGGATTGGAGGCAAACCTCAATTAGTAAAGAGGAAATGCTTCGTAAAATTGAAAACACCACACCCGATTTTCCACCTGATTCTACTATGAAATACAGTAATTCTGGCTACATTCTTCTTGGCCGTATTATTGAAGAAATTGAGGATAAATCATTAGAAATAGTATTAAAAGAGCGCATTTTAGAGCCAAATGGACTAAAAAACACGTTTTGGTCATCTAATGAGCAAACCAAAAACTTAGAAACAAAGTCTTATATTAAAATTAAAGACTGGGAAGAATATCCCGTAACAGATTGGAGTATTCCTGGAGCAGCAGGTGTAATGATGGCAACTCCCGAAGATGTTGCTAAATTCGTCTTCAAGCTATTCAACAATGAAATTGTCTCAGAATCATCCTTAAAGGAAATGAAAAAAACCAAAAACGGCTTTGGTTTTGGCTTGTTTGAAATGCCTTTTTATGATGAAATAGTTATGGGCCATACGGGTGGAATTGATGGGTTTCAATCTATTGTACTACATTCTGCAGAACATGATTTAACAATATGTTATATGAGTAATGCAGTAGACATTGGAAGAAATAAGTTTTTAGAAGCGGCTTATAGTATTTACAGTGATGTAGATTATGAATTTCCATCTTTTGCTAAATCATCTTACAAACCGAAAGCAAAGCATGAAAAGAAATATATTGGAAGGTATAGCGCTCCTAAATTTCCAATGAAGATTGATATTTTTATTCAAGAAGGAGAACTGAACGCACAAGCTACTGGACAGTCTAATTTTCCTTTAGAACCTTTTTTAAAACACCTCTATAAGTTTACCAAAGCATCTATTGAAATTGAGTTTGATATTAAAAAAGGGCAACTGATTTTAACTCAAAACGGTTCACCAGTTGTTTTGACTAAAGAATAAGGTAATTTTGAACAAATTCAAACCTATTCCCATTAATACCATCAAAGCTTTATAAATTCGGTACTGAGTGAGAAAACGACTTAAATACATCTTAATAGCACTTGCAGTTCTTGTAATTGCCCTTATAGGCATCACAGGATTTTTACGGATCAACATAGATATAGGCTCCATACTTTTTGGAATTTCTGCTATACTTGCTGCCTTAATCGCCTATACCTTGGTTTCGTTTTACATGAAACCTAAAAAAGAGTTGGTAATTGATTCGAAAGTGGAGTTTTACAGTCCAACACCAATCATGAAGCCTTTTAAGTCGTACCGGTTAAGTATTAAAATTGAACACCGTTTGGAAGAAAAGCGTAAAACAAGAATTGTAAAGACGGATAAGGTGGAGATTAAATTCAATAAAGACGACCACCCCGATGTTTATGCCTATTGTTTAGACTTAATTCAAAACACATTAAATAAATCGGCGATGGATGCTGCAAAACGTTTTCCTAATGCCGTAATTATTAAGGAAGAAATTGATATTCCAGAAAAACTACAATCCTATCTAAGCAAATGAGACAATTATTGACATTTACACTTGTGTTTTTTACTGTTTTAAGCTATTCGCAGCCTAAAAACATATTAATTGGCACTATGAGAAAGCCTAACGAGCCTTCTATCATGTTCAACTTTCAAAACCCTAAGCACATGGTTGCTGCGGCAAATATTTGGAATTATTATGTGAGTAGCGACAGTGGTTATACTTGGGAGGAAAAAACTCAAAGTTCAACTTATGGTGTTTGGGGAGACCCGGTTTTGGTTAATGATACCGCTGGACATTTTTATTATTTCCATCTATCTAATCCCCCTAAGGGAAATTGGATTGACAGAATTGTTTGTCAGAAAAGTGAAGACAATGGCCAAACTTGGACACTTGGAACATTTATGGGTTTAGATGGCAAGAAGGCACAAGACAAACATTGGGCAGTTGTAGATCGCACTAATAATAACATATACGTTACTTGGACGCAATTTGACAAGTATGGAAGTGATAAAAAAAAGGATATTTCTTTAATCATGTTCTCAAAATCAACTGATGGTGGTGAAACTTGGGCAAAAAGTAAACGAATTAACGAAGTAGTTGGAGATTGTGTAGATGATGACTTAACCGTAGAAGGAGCTGTTCCTGCAGTAGGTCCAAATGGAGAAATTTACGTGAGTTGGGCAGGTCCGGCGGGTATTATTTTTGATAAATCGACCGATGGAGGCGAAACATGGTTAGCAAAAGATGTTTTTGTTGACTCATTGCCTGGTGGTTGGTCAATTGATATTCCTGGGTTAAACCGTTGCAACGGAATGCCTGTAACTAAATGTGATTTAAGCACAAGCCCAAATAATGGAACTATTTATATAAACTGGTCGGACCAAAGTAATGGCCTAGACAATACAGATATTTGGTTGAAGAAATCAACTGACGGCGGTGAAACATGGAGCGATAAAGTAAGAGTTAACAACGATACAACATCTACACATCAATTTTTAACTTGGATGGACATTGACCAAAGTACTGGCTATTTATACTTTATTTGGTATGATAGAAGAGCCTATTCTGATGATCAAACTGATGTTTATGCTGCAGTTTCTAAAGATGGCGGAGAGACATTTATAAATCATAAAATAAGCGAGAAGGTCTTCACTCCTACCAAAAGCACCTTTTTTGGCGACTACAATAATATAGTTGCAAATAATGGTTTGGTAAGACCAGTTTGGACAAGAATGGATGATGGCAAAACAAGTGTTTACACTGCTGCGTTATCAGAGTGGTTAAAAGAGATAAATGAATAAGTATAAAATACTTTTTTTAGTTTTTATGATGGGATTCTTCACTAATGTAAAATCACAAGTAGAAAGTGGTGCTTATAATTTAATGCTTAAGGGCCTATTGAGCCATTCTGTTCCAGAAATTTCTGTAAAAGGTATTGATTCGCTTAAGGATGCTGTGTTTATTGACTCAAGATCTTTAGCTGAATTTGAAGTTAGTCGTATTAAAAATGCTCGTTGGAGTGGTTTTGATGAATTCACAACAGACAATCTAAAAGACGTTTCAAAGGAAAGCACTTTGGTAGTTTATTGCTCGGTTGGGTATAGAAGTGAGAAGATTAGTGAAAAATTATTGGATTTGGGATACGCTAATGTCTACAATTTGTATGGGGGTATTTTTGAATGGTTAAATGAGGGCAAGCCTGTTGTGGATTCTAACGGAAATACAACGGATACAGTCCATGCTTATAGCAAGACTTGGGGTATTTGGTTGAAAAATGGTAACAAGGTTTATAAATAAAAACAGTTATGATTGAGGGTATTAGTAATGATTTAAAGACCCTAATTAAGGACAGTCATTTCGAACGGAGTGCACCGAAGAGAGAAATCTTCCTTACGGTGTGTAGCTAAATTTATTAAAAACGAGATTACCTAAATCTTCACGCAGTTTGATTTAAGTGGCTTTATGACTCTACTCCGCTTTTAAGTTATTCGTAAACCTGAAGGTAGATTTCTCCCTTCAGTCGAAATGACCCCATTGAGGGTTAATGTCTCTATTAAAGGTCTAATCAGCCTTCAAGTATTCAAAGAGCACGTTTGGGTGGCAAAAAAAGACACGGTGTGGATTACTGAGTTAATAAATACCCTACCTAAGGACAGTCATTTCGAACGGAGTGCAACGAAGAGAGAAATCTACCTTAAGGGGTGCAGCTAAATTTATTAAAAACGAGATTACCTAAATCTTCACAAGGTTTGATTTAAGTGGCTTTATGACTCTACTCCGCTTTTAAATTATTCGTAAACCCGAAGGTAGATTTCTCCCTACAGTCGAAATGACCCCATTGAGGGTTAATGTCTCTATTAAAGACTTATCAGCCTTCAAGTATTCAAAGAGCGCGCCTGTGTGAATTACTGATTTAAAATAGACCCTACCTTAGGACAGTCATTTCGAACGGAGTGCAACGAAGAGAGAAATCTTCCTTAAGGGGTGTAGCTAAATTTATTAAAAACGAGATTACCTAAATCTTCACGCAGTTTGATTTAAGTGGCTTTATGATTCTACTCCGCTTTTAAAACAAATTCAATTGATTATCCTTAATTTTTCTAAAAACACTCTGATTCAAGGCTGTATTCGTAGCTTTTTTAAAGAATTTGTTGCGATACACATCAAACATATTGGTTATTGAAGTGGCAACAGGCCCTCCCCCAGTCATTCTTTTCCCAAACTCAGAGTCATTCAATTTACCCCCATGCATTTGCTTAATTTGGCTCAATACCTTTTCGGCTTTATCAGGATAGTTTTTAGTAATCCAATCACTAAAAATTTCTCCAACTTGCCCATTTAAACGAACCATAGTATACCCAGCGCTTTTGGCTCCACGTTCTGCACTCTCTTTTAAAATCACTGGTATTTCGTAATGATTTAATCCAGGAATTATTGGAGCCACCATTACATGAACTGGAATGTTTTTGTCGCTTAGCTCTTGAACAACTTTTAAGCGATTAATTCCACTTGCTGTTCGAGGTTCTAACTTTCTTCTCAGCTTTTCATCCAAAGTGGTAATTGATACTGCAACTTGTATTAAATTGTCTTTATTTAGCTCTTCTAGTATGTCCATGTCACGAAGAATTAAGGAATTCTTGGTAATGATAGTTACTGGATGCTTGTGAGCTAAAAACACCTTTAAAAGCTTTCTAGTGATTTCAAGTTTTCTTTCAATCGGTTGATAGCAATCGGTATTGCCGCTTAATGCGATTGGAATACCCTTCCAGCTTTTACGGTTTATGAATTGTTCAAGTAGTTTGGGAGCATTTCGCTTCACCATTATGATCTTTTCAAAATCTAGTCCGGCGTTGTAGCCCCAATACGGGTGAGTATTACGAGCATAACAATACACACAACCGTGTTCACACCCTTGGTATGGGTTTAATGAATATTCTAAATGTATGTCGGGGCTTTTTACCTTATTGACAATGGTTTTTGGATACTCGTTAATGTATTTAGTTGGAGTATTAAGGTCGGTTGGTACATCTGCCCCCTCCGATTCTGAATACAAATAAGACAACTTTTGATATGGATTATCAATGTGAACCTGGGCTCCTCGGCCTTTGATTATATTATCGTCAATTAGCATGACGATAAGTTAGTCATTATATTTTTGTTTTGCAACTCAGCCAAAACACTATATCTTTAAAAAGTAAATAACAAACATCTATTATGCAAGTAGCTATACACTCAAACCTTAACAAAATTATTGGCATTTGTCTTTTAGTAGGACTTGTCGCCTGTCAGTCGAATGAGAAAAAGACTAATACAAAAGAAGATTCAAAGCGTGTGACTACTAAAGACGTTGAGGCAGGTATTCGAGACCATATCAATAAACAAACTGAAGCTGGAGAGGGTGTTTTTAATTTCAAAAGCGATGATAAGGAGTATAATTTAAAACTTGTAAGGGTTCATACTGAATACCTTTCTGTTTTAGGTACATCTAGTTTTTTTGCCTGCGTAGATTTAGCTGATGAAAACGGAGACGTGTACGATGTTGATTTTTTTCTGGACGGAAAACCTGGAAACATGAAAGTTACTCAAACCGCTATTCACAAATTAAATGGCAAACCCCAATACACTTGGAAACAAGCAAAGGACAAAACTTGGTCCACCGTCCCAGTTAAAGAGTCCTCAAATGCATTACTTGGTGTAATTGAAAATGAAGATAAATTTGAATTTACCTATGAAGCAACAATTCCCAAAATAACTGAAGCTGCTTCAATGTGGATTCCTATTGCTAAAGACGACCTTTTCCAAACGATAAAAATTAAGTCGATTGACGCACCCGTAAAACACCAGATGCTTAAAGACAAAGAATTTGGAAACACTGTTTTTTTCTTAGAATTGAATTCTACCCATAGCGGAAAACAAATAGCAATTGTTTATGATGTAGTGCGCAAAGAAAAAGGCCCTTATGTAGATGATAAATCTGATCCCAAAAACTATCTAGCAGCTAGCGAACTTATTCCAGTTGGTGGTCGCTTTAGCGAAATTGTAGCAAGTGTTTTAAAAGGCAAAAAGACGGAAAGCAAACTAATGAATGCGCGTACACTTTATGATTATATAATAGACGATATGCGCTATGCTAAACAAGGAAAGTATGGTACTGGAGATGCCAATTTTGCATGCGACTCTCGTTCTGGTAATTGTACTGAGTTTCATTCGTTTTTTATATCACTTGCACGTACGGCAGGTATTCCAGCACGATTTGCAATTGGTGCTGCTATTCCATCAGAGCGAAATGAAGGTGGAGTAAATGGTTACCATTGTTGGGCAGAATTTTATGCAGATGGTAAATGGTGGCCAATTGATATAAGTGAAGGCAACAAGTACACTGCTTTAGCTACCTACTACTTCGGACATCACCCAGCAAATAGGATTGAGTTAAGTAAGGGAAGAGATTTACAATTAACACCAGGTCCAAAATCAGGTTCTATTAAATTTCATGCTTACCCGGTATTTGAAATTGGAGATTCTCAAGAAAGCGTAAAAACTACTTTTAGTTTTAATAGAAAAAGCTAATTCAGTCAATATAAAATTGACCAAATCAGCTTTTAAAATGTTGTAATTAGAACTTCTTCTTAATTGTCGTCCCCATCTTCAGTATGCTCTGCTTCTGTGCTATCCGTAGGATGCTCTGAACCTTCAGGATGTTCTGGATGTTCCGCTTGAGAAGTATCTACCGCTGGCTCTTCAGCTTGTTCAGTATCTGCTTTTTCTTTTCCACCTTCGTTGCTACAAGCGCTAAAAGCTACAGCTGCAACAAAACACAATGCAAACATTACTGTAGTTGTTGATAAAATTCTTTTTAAACTTTTCATTTATAGTAGTTTTAATTTATAATCAGGAAAAATCATTTCCCCTGTTTTACAAATATACATTTTTGAAATTAATACAACCATTCATTTTGGCAATGCAATAAAACAGAATCATATTACCCCCTACTGAACACTACTTATCCCATTCGGATTTACGCCTGTAGTATAAGACTTCACAAGCATTGTTGAGTTCTTAGCATATACCTTCATTTCCCCTTTTTGAGAAAAATCTTTAGCGTCTGAAAGATATAACTGACCAACAGCATCAAAACCCAATCCATAAAAATCACCAGAAATAAATGGTTCGGTTGCTTCAACTGTTTCAGATAAACCTATTCTGTAAACTGGTCCTGTAAATCCACCTAAGTAGTATACATAGTCACCATTTGTACTTATAGCCATTCTTACAGGATTACTAGTACTGTCTAATTGGATTTCAGCTAAAACATTCTTAGTAGAAGGATTTATTTTAACCAATGCTGCAGGCGAGGCCGTTCCAAAAAACCCGGGATTACCAGCAAACAAGAACCATAACATTCCATCTTTATCTTGCCCAACGGCACTTGCATTCTTATATTTAGAAGTAATAAAAGGCGCTTGTGAAATTGAAGTGGTGCTTATAACAGATATTGTGCTGTCTTCTCCAAAGGCACCACTATTACAAACAAAAATCTCATCTCCTACTTTAATCATTTCATTAGGAGAATTACCGACTTGGAATTCTGAAGTAATAGAGTCTTTTTCAAGGTCAATTGCCTTTACAGTATTAGATGCCCAATCGCTTACATAACCAATCTTATCATTAAATCCTAAAAAGAACCTTGGACTGCTAAACCCTTCAATGGTAGATACTGGATTTAAGTTTGTAGCATTTAAAACCACCACTTTACCACTTCCATTTACTGGAATATATAGGCGGTTATTGAATTTAGCAATTGATTGCACTACATCTCCCAACGAATCGCAGGTAGTTTTATTAAACACTTGATTAATTACTGTCCCATTGGCCAATAAATGATCTATGCTCCCATTTCCAAGACCGAAACCACCTTCATTTACGAAGTATACCCCGTTAGAATAATCATATCCCAAAGGAACACCACATTCTGTAAATTCAGTTGAATCTGGCTTAGTACATGATGTGATTACGACTGTTGCAATTGCTATTAAAAATGAATTCTTTATTAGACTCTTCATGGTAATTGTTTTAAAATTTAATTGATATATTAAGTGTATAATTTCTTCCTGGCATTGGCCTGCCTGGTAAGGTTTGATAGTTTGTGTTAAGTAGATTATTAACTCCTAATCCAATGCTGGTAACTGCCTTTTTAAAGTCCCACGACTTCAACAGGCTTATATTTTCTGTATGGTAGCCATTTAAGAAATTCGTATTGTTTCCATCGGTATAAATAAACCCGGTGAAATTAGAATTCATAGAAAATAGCCACTTATTATAGTCGGCGCTAAGACTTAAATTACCTCTGTTAAATGGTAAAAACACCAATTGCGTACCTACACTATTGTCGCCCACAAAAACTTCACTTAAATTAGTTGATTGGTTGTAGCTGTAATTGGCTATTAGTCCCAGTTTTAATTGATTGAATGTTCTAGTAGCACTCAATGAAGTTTCTACTCCCTTAACTTCCACTTCCTTTAAATTTCGTGGTGCAAAGTAGCCTTGATCTGTTGGAATCCACTGAATCCATTCTTGCATTAAACCTTCATAGCCTCTAATTTCAAGGTTTATAGTTGACTTTGTAAAGGCAAATTCTTTTGAAACCGCTGCTTCTTTAAACCAACCAAATTCGGGCTTTAATAGAGGGTTGCCACCAGGACTCCAGTACAAATCATTTAGAGTTGGAATGGTGTAATTTCTGGATACTATTGCATGTAATTTAATTCGCTTTGGTAGAAGAATGGTATTAGCTAAAAACGGACTCCATGCACCTTCAAAGTCGGTAATGTTTTCATACCTAAGTGCAAGTTCAATAATATAAAAACTCCACGGATTGTAAGTTGCTTTTGTTGCAGTAGTATAACGCTGGC
>JBLIDK010000043.1:0-18185 GCA_047632595.1 Sphingobacteriales bacterium | reverse complement strand
GCGAAAAAAGCAGCATCAATTGAACCAATTGAAGCTCTTAGAAACGAATAAAATGAAGAAGTTTTTTATCGGATTTGCCGTGTTATTGTTTTTTGCCCTAGTGGTATTTACTGGATATTACTTTGTAAAAAAAGCGCAGAAGCCAACTGTTGAGTTTAACACTCAACAAGCATTTACTACCGACATTGTAAACAAGACTGTTGCAACCGGAAGCATCCGACCAAAAGAAGAAATTGAAATAAAACCTGCGGTAAGCGGAATTATTACGCAGTTATTTGTGTTTCCTGGTGAATTTGTAACAAAAGGTCAAACTCTTGCTAAAATTCAAATAATTCCAAATTTGGTGAATCTAAATAACGCCGAAACCTCCTTAGCTAATGCTGAAATCGATTTAGAAGAAAGTCAAAGAGAGTTTGACCGGCAAGAAGAGTTATTCTCAAAAAATGTAATTAGCGAACGTGATTTTACACAGGCGAAATTTACCTTGAATAGAGCAAATGAGCGCGTGAGCTCATCTAAAAACAATTTGTTATTAGTAAGAGAAGGCGCTACAAAAAATGCAAAACAAGCATCAAACTTGGTTCGATCAACTGTAGATGGAATGATTTTGGAAGTTCCTGTTGAGGTTGGTAAGTCTGTTATTGAAGCCAATAACTTTAACGACGGAACAACCATAGCGGCAATCGCCGACATGAAAGACATGATTTTTGAGGGCTTAGTTGATGAATCAGAGGTAGGTAAACTGAAAGAAGGTATGGCTTTGGTGTTAACTATTGGCGCAATTCCTGATGAGAAATTTGATGCTGTTTTAAATTACATTAGTCCCAAAGGAGTGGAAGATGAAGGGTCAATTAAGTTTGAGATTAAGGCCTTGGTTTCTTTAAAAGACAACAAGTTTATACGTGCTGGTTATAGCGCTAATGCGGATATTGTTCTTGATAAAAAAGACAGTGTTTTTGCTATTAAAGAAAGTGTTCTTCAATTCGACAAGGATGGAACTGCGTTTATTGAAGTTCAAACTGGAGAACAACAGTTTGAGAGAAGAGAAATTAAGCTTGGCTTAAGCGATGGGATTAATGTGGAAGTTTTAGAGGGCGTTACAAAGGAAGACTTCATTAAAGCAGAAGAAAAAAGAAAAGATGCTAAAAAAGGCACGCAAAGAGGAAGGAGAAACTCATAATGGCAGCAACTGAAAGCACAATGATGGATTTGGGTACAACAGCCCCTGATTTTAAACTCTTAGATGTAGTTAAAGGTGAAAAGGTGTCTTTAGGTTCGTTAAAAGGAATCGAGGCGACAGTTGTACTATTTATTTGCAATCATTGTCCCTTTGTTAAGCATATAAACAAATCGCTAGTCGCTATTTCTAATGCCTTTATTCCAAAAGGAGTTTCGTTTATTGCAATTAGCTCAAATGATGTAGCCAATTATCCTGAGGACAGTCCTGAAAAAATGGCTGAAGTAGCAAAGAAAGAGGGTTATGCTTTTCCATATTTATATGACGAAAGTCAAGATGTGGCTAAAAGTTATGGTGCTGTTTGTACTCCCGATCTGTTCGTATTTGATAAAAACCTTAAATGCCTTTATAGAGGGCAATTTGACCTGTCAACTCCTGGAAATGGTATTGAAGTTTCGGGAGACAGTCTTAAAAATGCGCTATCAGCTCATTTAGAGGAGGGGGAAATCATAGAAAATCAGCTTCCAAGTATCGGATGCGGTATAAAATGGAAGTAAAATGGGCAAAATCAAGATGCCAAATTCATTTAATCTTAAGCTGTAAAACTTTACCTGATGTAGAATCTGATAGAGGAGTTTTTGCTCCAAGAGGTTTTAGCTTTCAAGGAAATGCCCAAGAAGTAACGCACATTCAGCCATGGTCAAATTTATTACGTCCTTATTTTTTAGAAAAGATTGAAGCTGGTTTTGTAGGGGTAGATATTGGTCTCTTGAAAGAACAAGGAGCCATGTTGATTGTTTATTGTCCAAACCCACAGCGTTATTTTATACACCATCATGCAGATACCGATGTGTTTGAAGCGGTGGATGAAAGAGAGTTGGAATTTGGAGCAGCATCCATTGCCTCATTATTTTATTTGTTAGACAGGTACGAAGTGCCACAAAAAAACTTGAATGTACAGTAGTCTCGAAGAATGTGTGCTCGATTTAGAAAAGCACGGACATTTAATAAGAATCACCGAAGAGGTTGATCCATATTTAGAATTAGCAGCTATCCATAGACGTGTTTATGCTGCAAATGGCCCTGCCCTGCTGTTCGAAAATCTGAAAGGTTGTGAGTTTCGTGCAGTCTCCAATTTGTATGGCTCTTTGGAGCGGAGCAAATTTATGTTTAGAGATAGCTTTAAGCAAGTGCAGCAAATGATTGAATTGAAAGGCGATCCAATGCAGGCTTTAAAAAAGCCTTTGAACTATGCTTCTACGGCAATGGTTGCGGCCAAAGCTTTTCCGAAAAAAGTGAGCAAAGGCCCTGTTGCCTATCAAGAAACTACCATCGATAAATTGCCTCAATTGCATAGTTGGCCCATGGATGGTGGGGCATTTGTAACCTTGCCGCAAGTATATACCGAAGATGCAGATAAGCCAGGAGTAATGGCTTCTAATTTGGGAATGTATCGCATTCAACTTTCGGGTAATGATTATATCCCAAACAAAGAGATTGGCTTGCATTACCAAATCCACAGAGGAATCGGAGTGCATCAGTCGAAAGCCAATGCATTAGGGAAACCTTTAAAAGTGAGCATTTTTGTCGGTGGGCCTCCATCGCACACCTTATCTGCAGTAATGCCTTTGCCAGAGGGGATAAGCGAATTGACATTTGCTGGAGCTTTGGGAAATAGACGCTTTAGATATATGGTAAAAGAGGGCTATACCCTTTCTGCTGATGCTGATTTTGTGATTTGTGGTGAAGTATATCCGCAAGAAAATAAGCCAGAAGGTCCTTTTGGCGACCATTTGGGATATTACAGTTTGCAGCACGATTTCCCTTTAATGAAAGTACATAAAGTGTATCACCGTAAAAATGCCATTTGGCCTTTCACCGTGGTCGGTCGTCCTCCTCAAGAAGACGCCAGTTTTGGTGCTTTGATACATGAATTAACAGGGGCTGCAATACCTCAAGAATTGCCAGGGGTTCATGCCGTACATGCGGTAGATGCTGCAGGTGTTCACCCGCTTTTGTTTGCTGTGGGTAGCGAACGTTATGCCCCATTTTTAAAAGAAAGAAAACCTCAAGAAATTTTAACCTTGTCCAATGCCATCTTGGGCTTTGGGCAATTGTCGTTGGCTAAATATTTGTTCATCGCAGCTAAAGAAGATTTCCCTGAAATTGATATTCATGAGCCTATCTCTTATTTGAGTCATATTTTGGAGCGTATGGATTTAACTAGAGATGTACATTTCCATACCAATACTACCATGGACACCTTAGATTATAGTGGGGATGGATTAAACTCTGGGTCTAAGGTTGTTTTTGCAGCTGCTGGCGTTAAGCTTAGAGATTTAGAAGCGCGTTTGCCGGAAGGTCTAAATCTACCCGAATCTGTAGTCGCTTATCACTTTGTGCAGCCGGGCGTTTTAGCTTTACAATTGAATGCTTTTGAATCTAAAGAAACGGCTCAAAAGGAGATAGCAGAACTTGGCGAAAATCTAAAAAAGAACGCGGCTTTATTAAAAGGGTTCCCTCTCATTGTTTTATGTGATGATAGCGCCTTTGTAGCAGAAACAATCAATAATTTTTTGTGGGTAACCTTTACCAGAAGCAACCCTTCTCATGATATATATGGAGTGGGGGAGTCTGTTCAAAATAAACATTGGGGATGTACTGGTTCCTTAATGATTGATGCTCGAATAAAACCACATCATGCACCACTGTTGGTGACAGATCCTGTAATAGAAAATCGGGTTGATGCTTTGGGGAATGAAGGTGGCTCGCTGTTTGGTGTAATTTAATGCAATTAATACAGCAATATTAATGTAGTGATGCAACGCATTGCGTCACTACAGAATTCAATACGTACTAATTCAGATTAATCATCACAAAAATCAGCTTCCAAGTATCGAATGCGGTATAAAATGAAAGTAAAATGGGCAAAATCAAACTTGATCTTCATCCAATATTCAACAATACTAAAAAAATAGAACAGGCTTTAATTGATGCCGTCGACGAGTGTTTTGAAAACAATATTAAAGAACTAGAAATTATCCCTGGAAAAGGCAGTGGCCAATTAAAGAAGCGGGTTTTACGCTTTCTAGATCAAAAAGAAATTAAAGCGAAGTACAAGCGCATTGACAAGGATGCTAAAAATCACGGTCGAATTTGGGTGTACTTTAAATAAAAGCCTTGCCGTTAAATCGTTTCTGTTTAAAAACAAGTAAATTAACCAATTGTGGCAACTTTTTTGCTTAGTTTTAATCTCGTTTAAAGCTCGATTGAAATAAAACAACCAGTGGCAAACTTAACTCGTAGTTTAAGCGTTCCCAATTTATGGCTAGCAGCACATTAATACATAAAAAATTAGAAGACTTTCTTCGCAAATACTATCTTAACGAGCTTGTTAAGGGTGGAATAATTGTTGCTGGATTGGTGTGTGCAATAATTCTTGTTTATACTTTGTCTGAACACCTTTTCTATTTTGAAACTGGTGTACGAGCTTTTTTCTTTTATTCCTTTATTGTAGGCACCCTAGGAACTATTGGGTGGTTTGTGATTCGACCACTTTCAGCTCTTTTTAAATTATCGAAGCGACTAACCTACGAGAATGCAGCTTTACTGATTGGAAACCACTTTAGCGAAGTAAAAGACAAGTTGTTGAACACTCTTCAACTAGAAGAGCAGTCAAAAAACAACAGTTCAGATTTGATTTTAGCCGATATTGAACAAAGGTCCAGCGAGTTAAGCCCGATTCCTTTTAGTTCTGCAATAAATAAAACTCGCTTATTCTTTTGGTTCAAAACTTTAGGCCCTGTTATTTTTGTATTGATGTTGGTTTGGTTAATAAACCCAACAATGATTAGTGGCAGTTCATTTAGAATTATTAACCATTCTAGTGAATTTGTAAAGCCCGCACCATTTGATTTTAACCTTAAAAACAAGACGCTACAAATACTTCAAGGAGAAGATTTTAATTTAGAGCTTGAGATAACTGGTGACATTATTCCAAATGAAGTTTTTGTATTAATGGATGGTGGTCGTCAAAAAACTGAAAAATTGAATACAATTACTTTCGTCAAAACATTCCCGTCAATTCAACAGAGCAAAACTTTTTACTTTTCGGCTAATGGTTTTAAGAGTAAAACATACAAAATTGAGGTTTTAGCTAAACCCACGTTATCTAATCTAACTATTGAGGTAGTTCCCCCAATGTACACTAAATTAAAAAGCTTTAAAGAAAATGGAAGTGGTGATTTAACCGTTGCAGAAGGCAGTACGGTAAGATGGTATATAGTTGGAGAAAACCTAGATAGTGTTTTTTACAAGGTTGATTCCTCCTATAAAAACTTTGAAAAAACAACTACACAATTCCTTTATAGTTCAAAGCCACGAGCGAGTTGCCAATATGCGCTAGTTCCTTATAATTCGAACATCACAAAAGGTGAGATTGAATATCCATACACCTTGGCTGTTATAAAGGATGAGTACCCTTTTATTAAAACAACGATAGTTCAAGATTCCTTACTACTTAGTAACACCTTTTTTAGTGGGGTAATTAGTGATGATTACGGCTTTTCAAATCTTTCATTTTTTTACTTTGAAAAGGATGAAAGCAGTGCAAGAGAATTAAAAATCCCATTAGCACAAGTCTCACCCAATGGAGAGTTTTATTTTAGCATTTCCTCTGATTCTTTTCCCTCAAAATCTGTAAATTATTTCTTTCAGGTTGTTGATAACGACAAGGTTAATGGGCCTAAGGCAACCCGAACTACTATAGCTCAATTGTCTGTGCCAACAGCCTCTGATTTGGATAAAAAGAAAACCAAAGAAAGTGAAAAAGTAAAGAAAGGCTTAGAAGAGGCGCTCAACGAGGCGGCAGATTTAGCTAAAGAACTTAAAAAGTTAAATGAAAAACTTGTTGGTAAGAAAAACCTCTCATTTGAAGAAAAACAACAAATACAAGATTTGCTAAACAAGCAAAGTGAGCTAAAAAACACTATGCAAGAAATAGCAAAGCAAAATGAAAAATCTAATAAGCTCAATAATAAGAAAAGTAAGGGCGAAGAAAGGATACAAGAAAAGCAAAAGCAGTTAGAAAAAATGTTTAACGAAAGTTTTGACCCTGAACTGCAGGAGTTGCTTAAAAAATTAAGCGAAGACTTAGAAAAGAATAAGCCCCCTCAAGAGGATCTTGAAAAAATGGAATTAAGCAACCAAGATTTAGAGGAAGAATTAGATCGGATGCTGGAACTTTACAAGAAGCTAGAATTCGAACAGGAGTTAAACAACCTTGCTGATGAGCTTCAAAAGTTAGCTGAAAAAGAAGAAACTCTTAGTGAAGAAACGAAGAATGCTAAAACTGATGAAGAAAAAGCAGAGATAAAAGCTAAGCAGGAAAAAATCCAAGAGGAACTTGAGAGGTTAAAGGAAAAAGCCAAGAAACTAGATAAGCTTAACGAAGAGCTTGAAGTTCCAACAGAATTTGAAAGCCCTCAAGATAAAATGGACGAGGCTGGCGATTCTATGGAAGAGGGTAATGAAAAACTAGACAAAGGCGACAACCAGGGGTCTTCAGAATCTCAAAAAGATGCGGCTGAGAAGATGAAAAAGATGGGTGAAGAAATGGCTAAGATGGCAGCTTCAATGGAGGGCAAAGCTCTTAATGTGAATATAAAAGCGCTTAGAGAAATTTTAGAGAATCTTATTGCTGTATCGTTTGAACAGGAGTCACTAATTGACGAGTTAAAAGGCACACGAACTATTGACCCTCAGTACTTAGAAATTACACAAAAACAAAAGAAACTTAGCGATGACATGCTTGTTTTGAAGGATAGTTTGATTTCTCTAAGTAAAAAAGTAGTAGAAATTGAAACTTTTATAATGCGCGAAATAGCTGATATAGAGCGAGAAATGAAGGCGACGACAAAATTACTTGCAGACAGGAACATAAATAATGCCTCAAGTTCGCAACAATTTCTGCTAACATCCGTAAACAACATAGGTCTTTTGCTGAGCGAAATTTTAGACAACCTTCAAGAGCAGATGATGCAGTCGCAACAAGGAGCCGGAAAACCATCACCAGGAAATCAAAAATCTCCAGGAAAATCGGGCAAAACCCCAAGCTTAGGAAAGCTAGGAGAATTGCAAGATCAGCTTAATAAACAAATGAAAGAAGGCGGCTCAAAAGGAGAAGAAGGAGAAGGCAAAGGTGAGGGACAGGGTCAAGGAGGGCAAAGTCAAAAACTTGCTCAAATGGCAGCTAAACAACAAGCAATTCGAAATGCTATTCAGCAATTGAATAAGGATGAGAATAAAAACGGTGGTGCTGGCGGGGGATTTGGAGATTTAGAAAAGCTTCAGGAGTTAATGGAGCAAACCGAGTCTGACATTGTAAATAAAAAAATTACGCAAGAAACTTTAAAACGACAAGAAGATATTAGAACTCGTTTGTTAGAGGCGGAAAAAGCGGAGAGACAAAGAGAGCAAGACCCTAATCGTGAATCGAAGGAGGGAAGTAACTTTATTATTGAAAATGGGCTTAAATTTGAAGAGTATGAGAGGCAGCAAAACTCTCAGCTAGACTTAATAAAAAAGCGCTCTTTGAAACTGAACCCATATTATTCAAATAAAATTGCTGTTTATTTTGAAGAGATCAATAAATTAGAGAAATAAATACTACACATATGGAAACCTTAGAAACTGAACAAGCGCAGCATTACACACTGCAGATTTCTTCCAACCATGAGAACATCATAAAAGTTGAAACTCTATTAGAGGAGCTGAAGGAAAAATACTACATAAGCGAAGAATATTATGGCAACATGTTTGTTGCTTTATCAGAAGCTGTAACAAATGCTATTAAACATGGCAACAATGAAGATCAAAATAAAAAGGTTTATATAAACATTGAGGTTTTGAATGGGCGAAAGTTCACCTTCACAGTTGCTGATGAAGGCCTGGGGTTTAACCACGCCACGTTGCCAGACCCAACGCTTCCTGAAAATCTAGAGGCCATGTCCGGTAGAGGCGTATTTATTATTAAAAGTTTAGCAGATCTATTTATCTACAACAAAAACGGTAGTGAAATCGAAATGCAATTTAGAACCTAAACAAGCCTTACGTTGTCTATAACCTTTGACCACGGCGAGGACGTCGAATTCCCTCTCGAGAGCAAATCCAAAACATCATCTTGGATTACCTTTTGTGCTAAACTACACAGCTACGAAATTCAATCTCTCGATTACTTTTTTTGTACCGACAAATTTCTGTTAAACATTAACAAGAAACATTTAGCTCACGATTTCTACACTGACATCATTACCTTCCCTTACTCAGAGCAAAATAAGCCAATACACGCAGAAGTTTTTATTAGCGTAGACCGAGTTAAAGAGAATGCAGAATCTTTTAAAACACCTTTTCAATCTGAACTACATCGAGTAATTATTCACGGGCTGCTTCATCTAGTTGGTTATTCCGACAAATCAGAAGAGGAAAAGAAAACAATGAGAGCCGCAGAAAACAACATGCTCAAAAGCCTAAAGCTTTAATGTTCCACGTGGAACAGTTGCCTCTTTCTTTACACCCCAATGTTTCACGTGGAACAATTGAAGTAGCACTTAACAGCTCAACTAATAATCATTATCTCTATCTTTACACCCTAATGTTTCACGTGGAACCTAATGTTACTACCTAAATACGATATAATAGTTGTTGGCGCCGGCCACGCCGGTTGCGAAGCAGCGCTAACTGCAGCCAAGCTGGGCTCATCTGTACTTCTAGTTACGATGAACATGAACACTATCGCTCAAATGTCATGCAACCCCGCAATGGGTGGCGTAGCTAAAGGGCAAATAGTTCGTGAAATTGACGCTTTAGGCGGCGGTAGCGGGATAGTAAGCGACCAAAGCGCTATACAGTTTAGAATGCTTAATCGTTCTAAAGGACCCGCTATGTGGAGCCCAAGAACTCAAAACGACAGAATGCTTTTTGCCGCAAAATGGAGAGAGCAATTAGAACAATGCCCGAATGTAGATTTTTGGCAAGATATGGTCACCTCTTTACTGATTGAAAACAACGAATTAAAAGGAGTACAGACTTCCATGGGAATTAAAATACATTCTAAGTCTGTTATACTAACCAATGGTACCTTTCTAAATGGATTAATTCATATAGGTGAAAAGCAATTTGGGGGTGGAAGAACAGGAGAAAAAGCTGCAACTGGAATAACCGAACAATTAGTTGGGCTAGGCTTTGAAAGTGGAAGAATGAAAACAGGCACGCCGCCAAGAGTTGATGGCAGATCCTTAAATTACTCATTAATGGAAGAGCAATTTGGGGATGAGGATCCTGGAAAATTTAGTTTTTCTAATAAAACCAAATCACTCACCACTCAAAGAAGTTGTTTTATCACTTATACAAATGATGAAGTTCACGATACTTTACGAACTGGCTTTGATAGGTCCCCAATGTTTAATGGAGCTATCCAATCAATAGGTCCTAGATATTGTCCATCAATAGAAGATAAAATAAATCGCTTTGCCGATAAAAACAGACATCAATTATTTATTGAACCAGAAGGTTGGAGCACGGTAGAAATATATGTGAATGGGTTTTCTACTTCATTACCAGAAGATGTTCAATACGAAGCAATGAAAAAAATAGTTGGTTTTGAAAAGGTTAAAATGTTTAGGCCTGGATATGCTATCGAGTATGACTACTTTCCACCTCAACAATTAAAACACACGCTAGAAACTAAATTATACGACAATTTATATTTTGCCGGACAAATTAATGGAACCACAGGATATGAAGAAGCAGGTGCTCAAGGTTTGATGGCTGGAATTAATGCGCATCTTAAATTAAATGATTTAGATCCTTTAATCCTAAATCGATCAGATGCATATATTGGAGTGTTAATTGATGACCTAATTACAAAAGGAACAGAAGAACCTTATCGAATGTTTACTTCAAGAGCTGAACATCGTTTATTATTAAGGCAGGATAATGCAAATATTCGCCTTACAGAAAAAGCTCATCACCTAGGATTGGTTGATGATGATAGATTAGAACGTGTAGTAAAAATACAAAATGAAAAAATCGATTACTTAAATAGGATAGAAAAACTAAAAGTTAAGCCCTCAGAAATCAATCCTACGCTAACAAAACTAGGAACAAGTACGGTAAATGAAAAGATAAGCATTTCTAGAGTGCTTTCTCGTCCTCAGGTTACTCATTATCAATTAGTTGATAAACTTCCCATTTATACTGAATTTTGTAAGGAATTTAGCGCTGAAGGAATTGAACAAGCGGAAATTCAACTCAAATACGCCCATTATTTCAAAAAAGAAGACGAGATGGTTGAAAGATTGTCTAAAATGGAGGATATAAAACTAAATGATATACCTGACTATCAATTAATTAAATCATTAAGTAGTGAGGCTGTTGAAAAATTAAACAACATAAAACCATTAACTTTGGGTCACGCTTCAAGAATAAGTGGAATAACACAATCAGATCTTTCAGTTTTACTCGTACATGTTTCGAATTAGTTTAGTAATTCTTTTTGTTTTTATATTTTCTTCCTGTGCAACACAAGTTGCTCCAGGTGGTGGACCAATAGATCGTGAAAAACCATTGATTAAAAATGCTACACCAAAAATTTATTCTACTAATTTTTCAAATACAGTTATAGTGTTAGAATTTGATGAAAATATTCAAATTGAAAATATCAATGATGAACTACTTACTTCACCTTATCTAAATATTAAAGAAAATATTAAACAAAAGAAAAAAGCATTAATCATTAAAGTTCCAGATTCACTCCAAGAGAATACTACCTACTCACTAAATTTTGGAGATGCAATTAGAGACTATAATGAAAATAATATTTTTGAGAATTTCACCTATGTCTTTAGTACAGGTGAGTATTTAGATTCAGCAAAACTAGAAGGTGTTGTTAAAAATGCTTTAACAAAAGAAGCAATTGAAGATTGTAATGTTTTTCTTTATTCTACTAAAAACACTGATTCCGCTATATTACTATCTGAACCGCTCTACACCTCAAAAACATCTAGCAATGGTTTATTTAATTTTAAAAATATAAAACCTGGTGACTATTATATTTATGCATTAAAAGAGAAGATAAAAAACTATATCTACGACGATATTAATAATGAAGAATTTGCTTTTAATTCTAAATCAATACAAGTAGATACCGCAACTAACTTTATTCAATTAAATATTTTTACCGCAGCACCGGATACTTTTATATTCACCGACAGAATATTAAATAGTAATTCTAGTATAACCTACTTAGCTAATCAAGAGATTGATAGTGTAAGTTTATTAGTCAGGTCAATAACACCTAATTTTAAAATTATTTATATAATTGAAAAATCAAGGTTTACCATTTGGACTGATTCACTTCTATTTGATTCCATCACGATTGAAACAACATATTTAGGAATAAAAGATACTTTTCAATTTTTGAATGTAAATAAAATAAACCCTAAAGAATCCGCAATATTTAAGCTTAATCCAAAACTACAAGGAAATACCTTAAAGCCATACAGTGATTTAAAAATTACCTCTTCACACCCCATTACAACTATAAATAAGCAACTTATATATCTTTTTGAAGATTCATTACCTAAAGACTTTACAATTCGCTCAAGCGTTAATTCTTTCACTATCCAATACCCATTTAAGTTTGCTAAAAAATATGAGTTTATTATAGATTCCAATGCGCTAGAAGATAATTTCAACCTAAAATCAGATAGTAGCTATTATAAATATCAAGTAGATGATGTATCGAACTTCGGTGAACTTATTATCAATTTAGCAAATGATAGTTTAACTAAATCTATTAAATTTTTACAATTATGTACTGAGAAATTTGATGTTCTAGAAACTATTATAGTAACACAAAAACAACATACAATAAAAGGTTTAGAACCAGGTAAATATAAATTAAGAGGAATACAAGACTCTAATTTAAATGGAAAATGGGATACTGGAAATTATTTAACAAGAACTCAACCAGAACATATTTTTAATCATCCAACATTATTAAACGTTAGAGCTAATTGGGAATTAGAAATAAGTTTTACCCCTTAGTAAACCAACTACTATATTTTATATAGTTGTCAGCAATTCTTTTAATCTCTTTGTGATTTACAGTAGGATCTAATTTTTTAACAGCTTTTGCAGGAACTCCAGCATAAATAGTATTTGCTTCTAATATCTGACTTTCCAGAACAACAGCACCCGCAGCAACTATGACATTAGATTGAACAGAAACATTGTCCATAACTATTGCGCCCATTCCTATTAAAACATTATCCATAATAGTGCAACCATGAACAATAGCGTTATGGCCTATACTCACATTATTACCAATAATAGTTTTTGTTTTATTATAAGTACAATGAATTGTGGCATTATCTTGAATATTTACGTTGTTACCAATAATAATTGAATTAACATCACCACGAATTACAGCATTAAACCAAATACTACAGTTATTACCGGCAATTACGTCTCCTATAACTATAGAACCCTCTGCAACCCAAGGATTGTCACCAAAAATTGGCGTGCAATTATTAATTGTCTTTATTAATCCACTTATCATGTTAATTACTTGTTAAGAAATGTTTAATTTTTTAATTACTAACAAAAAAGAGAGGTTGTAAACATCCAAAAATAAAAGAACTAACACTGCTATCAATTTCTCTACTATTTTCACAACGTAATACACACGAAGTAGACTGTTAATAACTCTATCTTTTCTCCCTACTCATGTTATACACAATTAACACTTACTATGTTAATTTATTGAGCGCTATTACTTTTAAATTGTCAGAATAATGTCACTAACATCCCCCTTAATGAACATTTAGATAAAACACTATATATTCAAATGTGTTTTCCACCGTTTCCACACTATTATGATAATGATGATATACTCTTTTATATAAATATATTATAAGTAATACTGTGGAAAAACGAAATTAAGATTTAAAGCAATTCTAAAGTTAAGCTACATTTTCTGTAATTTTGATTTTTATTACGAGGATAATTATGTTCGAAAACAAAACTAAAACTTCTTTAAACAATCTTGGCGAATTTGGCCTCATTGAAAAAATTAAAGAATCAGCTTCAATAAAACTTAAAGAAACCATCAAGGGAATTGGGGATGATGCGGCTGTTTTGGCAAAAAATTCAAAAGAATACACGGTTTTAACCACAGATTCGTTGGTGGAAAATGTTCATTTTGATTTAAGTTATGTACCACTTAAACATCTAGGATACAAGGCTGTAATGGTAAATTTAAGTGATTTAGCAGCAATGAATGCCGTTCCAGAACAAATCACAGTTTCAATAGCGTTAAGCAGTAAATACACTCTGGAAGCAATAGAAGAAATATACGCTGGAATTAATTTAGCATGTTCGTATTACAATGTTGATTTAGTGGGTGGTGACACAACAAGTTCTCAATTTGGAATGTTTATTAATATTTGCTGTATTGGAACCGTCAATAAAAAGAAGATTACTTACAGATCTGGCGCAAAACATAATGATTTAATATGTGTTTCTGGAGATTTAGGAGGAGCATTTTTAGGATTACAAGTTTTAGAAAGAGAAAAGAAAATTTTCTTAGAAAACTCTGATATTCAACCAGATTTATCAGGTTTTGACTATCTTATCGAAAGACAATTAAAACCGGAAGCAAGATTGGATATAATTAAAGCATTAGAAGAACAAGAAATAATTCCAACATCAATGATTGACGTGTCAGATGGGGTTGCTTCTGATATTAGACATATTTGTACTTCATCAGATGTAGGTTTTCAACTTTATGAAAATAAATTACCTATAGATCAGGTTACCTTTGATAAAGCGCTAGAGATGAATTTAGATCCTACTGTTTGTGCGTTGAATGGAGGGGAAGATTATGAGTTGTTATTCACTATTTCTCAGGGTGATTTTGAAAAAATTAAGAAAATAAAAGAAGTAACTGTTATTGGTCATATATGTGATACAGCTGCAGGTTATAATTTAGTTACAAAAGCTGGAACACAAGTTGATTTACCAGCTATGGGATGGAACTCATTTAAAGAAAAAAACTAGTGGAAGCAGCCTGGATAACAATTCTATTTTCACTTATTGCTTCTGCCTATTTTTCGGGGACAGAAATAGCCTTTGTTTCAACAAATAAGTTACGAGCTGAACTAAAAAGTAAGCAAGGGGTAATGGGGGCAAGAATACTTTCTCATTTTCTAAAAAACCCAAGTGAATTTATAGGGACCTTACTTATTGGTAATAATATAGCATTAGTTATTTATGGATTAACAGTTGCAAGGGTTTTAGAACCAATGATTGTTAACACATTCAATATGGATTTAGAAAATCAAACTTTAGTTGTTTTACTAATACAAACTATTATTGCAACTCTAGTGGTTTTAATAACCGCCGAATTTCTTCCTAAAGTATTATTCCGTATCAATCCGAATAAGATTTTAAACACATTTGCTGTACCTAATCTTATTATTCACTACTTACTTTATCCAATAACTCAGGTAATTGTATTTATTTCTGGTAAACTTCTTAAAGGGTTATTTAACATTGAATTAAATAATGATAAAACTGTTTTTGGCACAATTGATTTAGATAGATATATAGAAGAAAGCAACACTTATAAAAGTAAAAACAACGAAGAGATTGACTCAGAAATAGTTATTTTTAAGAATGCGCTTGATTTTAATGAGGTAAAAGCAAGACATTGCATGATTCCTCGAACAGAAATAATTGCCGTAGATATTCAAACTGAAACAATAGAGGAATTAAGAGATAAGTTTGTAGAAACAGGCTTATCAAAAATATTAGTTTATAAAGAAACAATTGACAATATAGTTGGATTTGTAACAATTAAAGACTTTTTCAAAAAACCTAAAGACATTAAATCAATCTTAATGCCGGTTGGCGTAATTCCAGAATCATTTCCAGGCACAGAGCTACTACGAGAGTTTACTGAGAAAAGAAAAAGTATTGCAATTGTAGTAGATGAACATGGTGGAACGGCAGGAATAGTAACAATGGAAGATGTTATTGAAGAAATTTTTGGGGAAATTCAAGATGAGCACGACAAGGAAACATATATAGAAAAGCAACTAGGCATTGGGGAGTATTTGCTATCAGGTAGATTAGAAATTGACTACTTAAATGATAAATACGACTTAAACATTCCGGAAGGGGAGTATGAAACATTAGCAGGTTTTATTTTTACAAATTTTGAAAGTTTACCTGAGTTAAATGAAGAAATTCACCTTCCACCATTCCTTTTACACGTCGTTTCTTTAGACAATCAACGGATAGATAAGGTAAAACTTAAGGTTTTAGATAAATACAAAGACTAATTATCCTTATACAACCAAAGTATTTTATTAAATTCGCACCCTCAAATTGCGAGAGAACTAAGTAAAAAATTCATGGGAACATTAGCAGCATTAAGAAACAGAGGAACATTACTGATTGGTATAGTAGGATTTGCTATGCTTGCATTCGTTGGAGGTGATGTATTAATATCAGGAGGCGATTTATTTTTCGGCCAAGACACTAGCGTTGGAAAAATTGGGTCTACAAAAGTTGACTATAAAGATTTTAATAGACTGGTTCAAGAAAGAATCGAGAATTATAAAACCCAATCAGGATTAACTTCAGTTGACCCTCAAACAACAAAAAGCATTGTAGACCAAGCTTGGACAACCTTAGTTAGAGATAACATACTAAGTGGTGAGATGGATGAATTAGGAGTTACAGTTAGCGGCGATGAGTTGTTTGATATGATACAAGGGAACAATCCAAATTCTCAGGTTCGTCAGGCTTTTACCGACCCTAACACCGGACAGTTTAATCCAGAGCAAGTTTCTAATTTTTTGAGAAACTTAGACCAAGACCCAACTACGAAGGCACAATGGGTTGTTTTCGAACAACAATTAAAACAACAACGTAGAGAAGAAAAATACTTCAACTTGATTAGCAAAGGAATATTTATTCCTTCTACCATGGCTAAGGCTGATTATGAGCAAAAGAGCAAAAGAGTAAATGTTGAATTTGTTGTAGCTAAATATTCTGAGATAGCTGATTCTACAGTAGTTGCAAGCGAAAGCGATTTGAAGAAGCACTATGAAAACAACAAGTTTAAGTATCAACAAAAACCTTCAAGAGCTATAGAATATGTGGTTTTTGATATTTTTGCAAGCGCTGAAGACACATCTGCAATAGTTGAATGGGTTGAGAATAAAAAACCTGAATTCCAAAAATCTAAAAAAGACTCACTTTTTATTAATGTGAACTCTGACAAGAGGTTTACAGGAGCCTATTCAAAGAAAGGTGATTTACCAGCAACATTAGATTCTATCATGTTTGCATCGGAACCAGGGTTTGTTTACGGACCATACCAAGAAGGCACTTCATTTAGATTAGCAAAACTTATTAAAGTAGCTCAAATTCCTGATTCAGTTAAAGCAAGACATATTTTAATCAAACCCTTAGTTGCAGGTGGTGCAGATGCAATTACCAAAGCAGATAGTTTGAAAATTTTGTTAGACAATGGCGCAAATTTTGCAGCATTGGCAGAAGCCAATTCAGAAGACCCAGGTTCGGCAGTACAGGGTGGAGATTTAGGATGGTTTGGGCCAGGACAAATGGTTAAACCATTTAACGACGCTTGTTTTATGGGGGAAAAGGGTACAACGGTAGTTGTAAATTCTCAATTTGGAGTTCACATTATAAACATACAAGATCAAAGCGCTAAGAAGAAAGCAGTTCAAGTTGGTGTTTTAGAAAGAGAAATCTACGCAAGTGATGAAACAGAAAACCAAGCGTTTCAATTAGCAACTCGCTTTTTAAGTGATTTTCAAAGAACAAATGATTTTGATGCAGTTGTTTCAGAAGCAGGAATGAATAAGAGAATTGCCGATCAAATATCTAAAGAACAACAAAACATACCTGGATTTAAAGATCCTAAGCCAATTTTGCGTTGGGCATTTGAAGCAGAAAAAGGTTCAATAAGTGATATTTTAGAAACAGACGACAAGATTATTGTAGCTAAACTAACCTCTATAAACAGCGAGGGCTTTAAGGCGTTCGAATCAGTAAAAACAATTATTGAAGTTGAAGTGAAAAAAGAAAAGAAGGCAGATTTACTTTCTGAAAAGTTAAGTACTGCAGGAAATGACCTTCAAAGCATAGCAACAGCTATGAACACCACTGTTTTAAACGCAAACGACTTAGCTTTAGCCTATCCAATTATGACCGGAGTAGGTAGAGAGCCTAAAGTAGCAGGATACGCAATGGGATTGAAAACAGGAGTAGTTTCTGCACCTATTTCAGGCGAAAGAGGAGTTTATGTGCTGAAAGTTGTTAATGAGCAGCCGTTAGGTGAAATCACCGACCTAAGTTCAACAAAAGCACAACTTTTAAACCCGTTAAAGCAAAGAGCTACGTATGAAAGTTTTGAAGCTCTTAAGGATTTAAATAAAGTTGAAGACAATAGACTTCGATATTTTTAACAAACAATAAAAAGATAGTGGGGTTATACCTTTTATATGGATATAGATCTGCCAATTAACCGAGTTGCTGCTAGCGGGCTAATCACCTTAGATTTGGAAAACTATCTTCCAAAAGTGGAAGTGGTGAGCTTTGACTTAAGTCCGTTTCTATTTAAAAACCTTATTTTAAAAGAAAAAGATTATCGCCAAGCATTGAAAGAGCTTGACTGGTCTAAGTACGAAGCAAAGGTGGTGACCGTATTCTGTACTTCAGATGCTATAATTGCCAAATGGGCGTTTATGCTTGCCGCTTCCTACTTGCAAAATGTTGCACAAGCAGTGTATTTTGGAAGTCCAGAAGAATGTAAGGAGCAATTGTTTTATGAGAACCTGAACAAAGAGGATTTTTCAAATTTCAAAGACCAACGAGTAATTATAAAGGGTTGTTCAGAAAACGAGCTTCCCGA
>JBLIDK010000042.1:0-18923 GCA_047632595.1 Sphingobacteriales bacterium | reverse complement strand
GTAAACTACTTGTCCTATCGAATAACTGGCGGTTCCGCCTGTTCCTGTAGCCTTACCACCTGTGGCAGTTGGGCTTTCTTGGGCATGTAGTCCAACTGAACAAATCAGTGCAACTAAAGTTGTTAAATTTCTCATATTTAAGTTTTAAAGCGTGAAGATAAGATTTTTTTTCTTTGGTTTTTTATGTTGGGTAACAACCCAATAAATGCACCGGTGAACTTATTCGCATTGCATCGCTATCTCGAATCTAGCATTTCAATTAAACTTTTGATTGCTTTTATGTTATTTATGGCAACATGGGTGCAATGCTCTGTAAATGTTGTTTTTTAACACTAAAATTAAGTAGAATAGTTAATTCTACTTAAAAGGGAAGGTTGTAGAAGCCTTTGATGGATAAAGGTTGTTTCCTCTATCCACATCTGCCATTCTATTTGAAGGGTCTATTTCAATACTTTTTATATCTGTGAATTTTTCGTCTAGAACTAATTTGTATGTTGGGTAAACCCAAGGCCAAGCTAATTCAGTTTTTAGCTCACTATACCCTTCTTTTGCACTCTTCTCACCTCGCATTATTTCTAATGGAATTTGATAATTGATAGTAGAATTATCGTTTAAAGTCACCACTAAATCTACAGGCATAGGCATATCTCCTACTCTTTCTATAATTAATTCGGTTTTAGAAGAAGAACTTACCACACTTTTTATCCCGTAATCGATAGTGTTAATTGTACCAACCCAGTTCTCAAAGTACCAATCAAGTTCTAAGCCACTGGCTTTTTCCATTACTCGCTTAAATTCAGTTGGCGTTGGATGCTTATATCGCCAAGTATAGTAATAATCGCGCATTCCTTTGTAAAAAAGGTCACTACCCATTATGTAGTTCAATTGATTAAGTAAAACCTCTCCTTTTGAATAGGAATTTATACCATAGGCCCTATTTGTTTTATAATAATCTGCATGAGTAGTCATTGGTTCGGCCATTCCAGACTTCACAAGATTGTAATATCCAGCATAGGCACCTGCGTGAGTCGTGCTTCCAGCTCCAAATATACTGTCCATTATCACATCCGACGCAAATGAAGTAAAGCCTTCGTCCATCCAAGAGTATTTGCTCTCATTTGTACCTAACAATAACTGATACCAGCTATGTATAGCTTCATGAACAGAAACTCCAACTAAACTTTTTAAAGATCTATGTCCTGTAATTAGAGTTAACATTGGGTATTCCATTCCACCATCGCCACCTTGAATAATTGAATAACTTGGATAAGGGTATTTTCCAAACAAAGGATTCATGTATTGAAAAATTTGTGGAGCATATTTCGGTAAATCAGTCCATGTAGTTGTATTAGAATCTTCTACATACAATAAATGTATGGTTGGTAGGTCTTTTGTTTCAACAACAACGTGTTTGTAATTAGGATCTGCAGCCCATGCAAAATCATGTACTTTCTTTCCTACAAAATGCCAACTTAGCTTGTCCCCTTCTGGTCGCTTTAAATCTTTTCCTGCAGTTTCATAACCATGTCCTACTTCATTTGGATTTTGTAGCACTCCTGTTGCTCCAAGAACATACGTTTTGTCAATAGTAATGGTCACATCAAAATCGCCCCAAATTCCATGAAACTCTCTTCCTATATAGGGGTTTGAATGCCATCCTTCTACATCATATTCACACATTTTAGGATACCATTGAGTCATTGAATAGCGTATTTCTTCTTTATTATCTCTACCAGAACGACGAATTTGTAATGGCACTTGTGCTTCAAAAGTCATATCAAACGTTGCAGTTTTACCTGGATATATTGGAGTAGCTAATTCTACTTCTAATATGGTTCCAACTTCTTTCATCTTTAAAGATTTACCATTTTGCTTAAGTGATTTTACTTTTTGATAGCCTATTTCGTCGGGCTGTAATGCTTCAATTCTATTTCCCACTCTACGGTCTGGATCTGAAATAGTTCTTGATCTAACATCCATCATACTTCCTGGTTGGAAAGAGTTGAAATACAAGTGATAAAATACTTTGGTTAAGGTGTCAGGAGAGTTATTTGTATAAACAATCTTCTGCGTTCCAGTAAACTGATTGGTTTCCACATTCAAATCTACATTTATAGTATAAATGGCTTTTTGCTGCCAATATTGAGCAGATAAAGTAGAAATTGAAAGTAGAACTAAAAGGGTGGTGAAATATATGTTTCGCATGAAATATTAATTAGAATGCAATAATAAGAAAATGAATACTGACTATGTATTAAACAATGTCAAAGGTTGATTACAATTTGTTGTTTCCTGCTTTAAATGCCAAAAATTGCTCTACAAAATTGCTTTTACGACCTTTTTTATAAATCTGTTGAGAGTTATTTAATCCTCTTTTGAACTCTTTTCGCTCGTCTTCTGGCCATTCCAAAAATTCAACACATTCAGTACTACAACAATTGTTAAAAGTTTCTTTGCATTCAGAACATTGAATAAATAACAAGTGACAGGCATCGTTTTTACAGTTCAAATGGTCATCACAAGGTTTACCGCAAGTGTGACAATTACTAATTATTTCTGGGCTAACTCGCTCACCTAGTCGCTCATCAAAAACAAAGTTCTTGCCAATAAATTTATTCTCTAAACCCTCGTCATTTACCTGTTTAACATAGTTAATAATACCCCCATTTAGTTGAAAAACTTGCTTAAAGCCTTTGTACTTGTAGTAGGCAGAAGCTTTTTCGCAACGTATGCCACCTGTACAATACATCACCAAGTTTTTTTCCTCATTACCTTCTAGCATTTCTTCAATAATTGGTAAAGAGTCTCTAAAAGTGTCAACATCTGGAGTTATAGCCCCTTTAAAATGCCCAACTTCACTTTCATAGTGGTTACGCATGTCAATTAGTATGGTATTTGGGTCTTCAACAAGATTATTGAATTCATTGGCATCTAGATGTTGTCCACAATTTGAGGCATCAAATTGATCATCATGTAACCCATCGGCTACAATTTTTTCACGAACTAAAATTTTAAGTTTGAAAAACGACTTTCCATCATCCTCTACAGCTACGTTTAAACGAACTCCTTGTAAAAAGGTTATCTCATTCAGCTTTTCTTGAAATTCTTCAATAGCGTTGCTTAAAACGCTTATCTGAGCATTTATTCCTTCGTTTGCAACGTATATACGTCCTAAAACCTCTTCTTTTGAGAGTTCGGTGAACAAATGATCCCGAAAAACCTCAAGATTACCAATTTTAGCATATTTATAAAATGAAATTGTCGTGCGCTTTTCATCACTTTGCTGAATACGCTCTTTTAAAACTTTCCCATCTATTTTGTTATACAATGCCATAGTGCAAAATTACTTAATAGCTTACTAAATTCATTCAAACAGTTCTAGAAAACTATTACACCTTGCAAAATAAAATATTTTAAACATATTTGTTGGGTAATCCCATATTTGGGATAGCATTTTTTAGAAATTTCAAGGATATTAAAATGAAGCATAAGCTGTATTTTACAGTGGGCATCGTGGCTATTCTAATAACAATCGAGCTAGTAGCACTTACTTTTAGCGTAAACTCATTATCTGCTGTAAACGATTACAGGCCAATATTCAGGAAAATTGGATACAAAACTTAGTGATTTCTAATAAACTAGATTTTACATTAAAAAAAAAAAGGCCTTGTATCGATATGATACAAGGCCTTTTTCGTTTATTGAATTGTGACTATTTCACAAACTCCATCTCTTCAATCAAGTTCTTCGCTTCTGCATACTTATCAATAACAAACATTACATAACGTATATCAACTGATATTGTACGTTGAACTTCATCATTAAATGCTAAGTCACCTGTCATTGCTTCCCAGTTACCATCAAAGGCAATTCCAATAAGCTCACCATTTCCATTCAATACCGGACTACCAGAGTTACCACCAGTAATATCATTATCTGAAATAAAGGCTACTACTAGCTCTCCTTTATCGTTTGCATACTGTCCAAAGTCTTTCTTAATTAACAACTCCTTTAATCTTGAAGGAACTATAAATTCTCTATCATTAGGATCTTCTTTTTCTAAAATTCCGTCAGTTGTAGTATAGAAATCATAGCTAACTGCGTCTCTAGGGTCATAAGTTTTAACATTACCATAGGAAACACGTAAAGTAGAGTTTGCGTTTGGATACATCTTATCAGTGCTCTTCCATTGCATTAGTCCAGCAAGGTACATTTGAGAAAACTCAGCCTTTTTTGCACTAAATGCACCAGCAACAGGAGCTATTTTAGGACGATAATCGTTCATTAGACTATTCATGAAGCCAGTTAAAGGATCTTTCTTTAGTGTTTTGAATTTAGGGTCATTCAAAAACTCTGAAGCTCTTTCTTCTGATGCATAGATACTGTTCTCAAAAACGTCTTCTGCAAATGCCATAAATTTATCCTCGTTTGTTTCACCTTTATATTTAGATAAAATAGTCTCTAAATAAGCAGGACGATTAGCTGCTGGTAACTCTTTATAATAGGTAACTAATAAACTTCCTAATATCTTCTTATCAGTTTCAGCGCTGTAATCTTTAAAATGAGCTGATAAGCCTTCTTTAAGGCCTGCAGTCATTCTAGAAGCTGCTTGTTCATCTGCTCCTGCTTCTAAGGCCGTATAAAGCTGTCGGTATTGTAATGAGTACTTTGTAATATCAGAAGCTAGGCCTGCTAAACTAAAGTATAAGCCATTTAACGACTCACTTTCATAGTTATCGTAGAGGTTGTCTATTTCATCAAACATAGTAACGGTTGATTCATCAACATCTCCATTTTTAGCAAATGCAATAAACTCTTCTTCCATTGCAGCACGTTCGCTAATTACATCTTGTTTTTTCAAACCTTGGTTTTGACCTAAGTAGTATTTCCAGCCATTAGCTAACGAAGCATAACTATCAGCTAATTTGATGTTAACACTAGGGTCAGCATCCATATCAGCACGCATAATTTCAAGCTTTTGTTGTAATAATTTAACAATTGCTGGATTTTGAATCTTAACTGCATGTTCTAATTCTCTTGAAAAAGCATAACGATTAGTAGATCCAGGATATCCCATTACCATGGAGAAGTCTCCATTTTTAACCCCTTTTAAAGAGATTTTCAAATGTCTTTTCGGAGTAAATGGAACATTTTCTGCAGCAAAAGTTGCTGGAGAACCATCTGGCGCAGTGTATACTCTGAACATTGCAAAATCACCAGTTTGACGTGGCCATTCCCAGTTATCAGCATCGCCACCAAATTTACCAACTGACGAAGGAGGTGCTCCAACTAAGCGTACATCCGTATATTCTTCGTAAATAAATAAAAGGTATTGGTTGTTGTTATAAACATCTTTAACCTTTGCTACATGGTTAGTACCAGCAACTGCCTTTTCTTGTATTTCTTCTATTACTTTTTGAGTTGCTTTCGCGATATCATCACCGGTTAAGCCTTTTAGACGTTCATCAATTTGTGCCGAAACATCTTCCATTCTAACCAAAACACTTGCTGTTACTCCATCAGCAGGAAGTTCTTCTTTTAAAGTAGATGCCCAAAAACCATTTGTAAGGTAGTCGGCATCTAAAGTAGTGTGTTGTTGAATTGATGAAAATGCACAATGGTGATTAGTAAGGATAAGACCTTGGTTTGAAACAAACTCGCCTGTACAGAATTGAAAACTTACAATAGCATCTTTTAAACTAGCTTTATTTACATTATAAATATCATCTGCAGTTAGCTTAAAGCCAAGTTTTTTCATTTCAGCGTAGTTTTTGCCTATTAGGTTTGGCAACCACATTCCTTCACCTGCAATAGATTTTACAGATATTAAACTTGCACATAGCACTGCTATAGTTAAAAGGTAAATTTTCTTCATAGTTCTATTAATTGATTTAAAGTGCCAGATTTTTTCTTGGCACAGAACTACAAATATAATAGGATATTTCGATGTTTAAGGGATTCAAGAGATAAGTTACTTGGAAGCTATTCCTTATTTTTATTTAAGGCATTTTTAACTGAAAGATTTCCAGAACCATAGAAAAAGTAAAATACTAATAAAAAGAGTATCAAAATTGAGAATTGAAGTTCAGAACCATTAGCAAAAAAGCCTTGTTCAGCATTCACAAAAACAATTGCGCCAATTAAAACTGGTATTTGAAAAGCAGCTGCAACTCTAGTAAATAAGCCAATCATTATTAAAATTCCGCCAACTAAATGGGCAGAAGCAACATAATGAGCTAAGATAAAAGACATAAACTCAAGTCTTGAGTTGTCCATCATTTCTTGTAATGTAGAAGTGTCTTGTATAAATAGAAATCCTTTGAGAAAAAGAAGAAACCCTACTACTATTCGAAGATAATCAATCCAACGTGGGTGATGTTGGTCAAACCAATCAGTAAAGTTAGCCATGGTATTTCGTTTTACTAAAGTTACAAAATAAATGCCTGATTTCCAACTTATCGCCTATTTCTCATAGCGCGTTTTTTAGCTCGTTTATAAGCCTTTTTACGGTCCTTTTTCATTCTACGCTTTAGCTTCTTGTCTTCTTGAATATCCGTAGAAGCTTTAAAAGAGTCGTCTGAGTAAGCATTGTTACCACCGTTGTAACTGTCAATTGCTTCAGAATTCTCAAGTTTTTTAGAACAGGATGAACTTAGAACAATAAGAACCAATAAAGTGGTGAAAATCTTAAATAAACCTTTCATATCTAAGTAACGATGTAAGTTAGTTTTTGTTGGATTTGTTATTAATCATTTGATCTAATGAGTACTTGTCTTGATTAAATGGAATAACTATTAAAAACACTAGAAAAGACGCTCTATAAAAAACATGGGTTAGGTCCCAAATAGGTTGTGCAATGCCGTGACCAATGGAAACAACAACTAATACTAGTGCTAGCACCATGTAGGTATACTTTCTAAACAAACCTAATAATAAGAACAAGCCACCAATTAATTCAGCATAAGAGGTGAAATAGGCAATTGCTACTTGAATAAAATAAGGAACAAAGGTGTCTTGTAGCATTGGGGTGAAAACCTGTGAAAGTAGATGCTCCACTCCTATTTTAAAGACTTTTCCTAAACCTTGTAGAAAAAAAATTACACCAAGTAGTAATCGTATTAATAAAAGCGCAGGCGAAAAGTTATAATTCATACGCTAGTGAAATAACTACTTTTTAATACCTCTTAGCATTTCACGTTTTCCTGGAGGGCCAGCTAATCTTTCAACTGTAAAGCCTACCTTTTTTAAGGTTCTTCTTACATCGCCTTTAGCGCAATAAGTAATTAACTCACCATCTGGTTTAAGCGACATTAAAATCTTGCTGAAAAGCTCTTCCGACCACATTTCTGGTTGTTTTTCAGGTGCAAAGGCATCAAAATAACATAGGTTGTAAAGCAAATCATCTTTTAAGTCATGTATATCACCTTGTTTTTTAAACAATTCGAAGTTTTCACTTAACGCTTGAGTTTCATTCCAGTCAGAACTATGAATAGCATTCCATAGTGGTTCGTGACTGCCGTATTGTGCTGGATAGTTTAATTTTTTAATGTCTTTTGGACTTAATGGATAAAGTTCAAAGCCAGTGTATTTAACTTTCCTAGATAATTTTTCAGCATGAATAGCCGTTAACCAAGCATTTAAGCCGGTTCCAAACCCAACTTCCAAAATGGATATTGGGTTGTTTTTCATGGATTTAAGACCATTTTCTATAAAAACATGTAGCGATTCTGATATTGCACCATGAATAGAATGATAATGTTCGTTAATTTGTGGCAAATACAACGAATTGGAACCATCTTTCGTAGATATCATTTTAATACCTTCGTGCGTTAATTCTTTTGATGAGATCATTTAAACTTTTTATTTCTGTTATTGCTATTTTAAGCATTTTTTTAGTCAATGCACAAAATAGAAATATCTCTGTGTCCCCAAAGGTAACTGATTTTGGCGAAGTTATTGGATGGGACAGTCCAAGTGCTGCCATTATTGTTACAAATAACGGTAAAAAACCGATAGAATTGTATTCAAAAGGCTACGACCCACATTATAAGTTGATAACTCCTATAGCTACCTTGTTACCAGGCTTTTCTGATACAATTTATGCTGCTTATTACACTTCAAAAAGAGGTGTTTTTAATCAAATTATACCCCTATATACCACTGCATCAAATATTCCAATAAATATTCAAATAAAAGGTAAAATAAAAACCTTTGCCCCCGAAGCGATGATGGAATGCCCTACTTTTAGTCCTGGAGATACTGACCCTACTCAATTTCAATTGGAAGGAGTTGTAGCGGATATTGAGACTAAATTGCCAATTCCTAATGCCATAATCGAGCTAACTGGTGGTGAAACTTCTTACTTTAAAACTACCAGTAGTGAAGAAGGAAGTTTTAATCAAGAAATTCCTCTTAAACTTTACCAAATAAATGTGAGTGCTGAAGGGTATTACTCTGTTGAGGATTTTAAATATTTGAATAAAAACACCAAAGCATTGTATTACGAATTAAAACCAGTTCCAAAAGAAACTGTAGAAGCTCGAACCACTATTCCAGATAAAAGTGTAGAAGACCGTCTAAAAGTTGAGCAGGTAGAAGTTAAGAATAATAAAGAAGTAAGTTCAACTGAAAATAGAAGCTATTTACCTGATTATAAGACAGAATCACAAGCATTTACGCACCATCATTTTAGTCCAAATAACGTGGTGTTTTTAATTGATGTTTCTGTTTCCATGAAGGATGAAGACAAATTACCACTTCTAAAAACTTCTATGAAAAGTTTAATTGAGCTACTTCGTGAAGAAGATTATATAGCAATATTGGCCTACAGCGGTAAGGTTTATGAGCTTATACCAAGTACATCTGCATCGTATAAAAGCATATTATTTCAAGCGATAGACTCATTAAGTATAAAGAGTATTACCGATGGCGTAACAGGTTTAAATCAGGCTTATGAAACGGCTTTGTTTAGTTTTATACCAAATGGTAATAATCAGGTTATTTTAGCAACTGATGGGTTGTTTAACTCACCTGGTTATAATGAACGTAAGTTGTACCGTTTAATAAAGAAATACACAGGATTAGGTATTAAACTAAGTGTTGTTGGTTTTGGTGAAGATGAAGAAGCAGAACAATTGATGCTTAAAATAGCCAAATTAGGTTCTGGGAGTTATTTACCTATTACCGAGCCAAAACAATCTAAGAAAGTTTTGGTGAATGAAATTAGGAATCAATCGAAGATTGATTAAGTACAGAAGTGTGAAAATATTGATGTTGTTGCTCCCTAATCAAAACTCTTGCAGAGATTTTAACTTTATTTAAGAAACCAAGTATTTGAGAACTGTATTTATGAATGATTTTTTCTCCACTTACTTTTAAAAGTGTGATTTAGAGTAATAAAGCTCGTGCTCAATTTACCCTTGTGTGTGAAACCCATTACTTTTGTAAATATCCTTAGGAGTTACACTCAAAACAGGAATATTAGTCTTATTCAACATTTGATGGGCATATGAACCTAAAATCAAGTTGCTTAAATCTTCATCTTGTTCGGTCATAATGCTAATCATGTCTGCATGATCTCCCTTTGCGTAACCTATAGCGATATCTGTTAGGTTGTCACCAAGAAGGCTTTCTCCAGAGCACTCAACTCCTTCTTCTTTAATATACTCTATTACCTGTTTTGCATATCTTTCAGCAACCTTTAAATCATCGCGTGTTGAGGCAAGAGCTATGACATTAATTTCGGCCCCAAATGTTTTTGCAAATTTAATGGTAATTGGAACTTTCTGTCTTGTACTAGTAGTTAAGTCAATTGGCATAACTATTTTTCTGATTTTGGTAGGAGGTTTTGCATCTCTAATAGTTAGAACTGGAACGGTGGTTTCAGAAATGATTTTATAGGCATTACTACCTATAAACATTTTGGCTAATCCAGATTCTCCGTGAGTTGAAGTAACAATCATTGCATTTTCTAAAGTAGCAACATACTTATTAATTTGGCGATGAACTTTACCCTGGGCAATTTTAAAGTCAACGGAACCACCTCCTAACATACGATCTTGAACAGATGCAGCAAGTGCTGTCATTTGATCTTCTACCTTTTTGTATATGTCTTGACCATATTTTTGTGAATAGCCTGCTTGTTTGGGAATTACATGCATAATATCAATGTCTGATCCAAATTTATCAGCCATTTTAACTGCTAAATCAATTCCACATTCTGCTATTGCAGAGAAATCATAGGGTACAACGAGTTTCTTCATAGCTTGAAGTTAGAAAAAAAAAACCAAACTTCTATGGGGATTTCTCATGCTATCAACCTTTGTTGAAAAATGATTGACAATTCAATGATACGAATATCCCATATTAGCAGTTAACCAATGCGAACAAGTTATTCCTAGTACATGAATTTCAGACAAATAGTATTTCTCATCATTTTTCTTAGTTTAAATTGCTCTGTCTTTGCACAAGCTAGTGCAATTTATTTCGACTTAGATGCTGAATATAGAAAAGGTGTGGAACTTTTCGATAGAGAAAAATACAGTCCTGCGAAAGAACATTTCACTAAAGTTATAGCGAATCATAAATACACGGCTAATACTACTTTGGCTGAGGTAAATCAAGACTTAATTAGTTCAAATGCTCAGTATTACGAAGCAATTTGTGCTTTAGAACTTTACCACAACAATGCAGAGTACTTATTATTAAAGTTTGTGGATGATTTTCCGGAGAATCCAAAATCACGAGTTGCTTTTTTCCAATTAGGCAAGTTTTACTTTAGAAATAAGGATAATAAAAAAGCAATGGAATGGTTTACACGATGTGACCAGTCGGCTCTTAAGGATGCAGAGAAAAGCGAGCTATCTTTTAAACGAGGCTACTGTTATTTAGAGTCAAAAGACCTAAAAAACGCCTTAATCGACTTTGATAATAGTAAAAAATACATAAGTAAGTTCACCTACCCAGCTTCTTACTACAGTGCTTTTATATCTTATGAAAATAAAGACTATGAAAAGGCATTAGAAGGATTTGAATACCTACAAGAATCAAAGAACTACGGAAACATTGCTCCATATTACATCACTTCAATTTATTATGAGCAAAATAAGTTTGCTGAGCTAATTAAATATGCTACTCCTTTAAGTGAAAAAGAAGGTTTAGAGAATTTAGATGATATCAACAGACTTTTGGGGCAGGCACATTATCAAAGTGAAAACTATAGAGCTGCCCTCACCTATTTCAATATCTTAATAAATGGTGAAAACAAGTTGACACCGCGTGATATATACCAATTAGGATACTGTTACTATAAGTTAAGCAAGTTCAAGGATGCTAAATCAGAGTTCGAAAAACTGGTAACAGACAATGATGTATTTGCACAAAATGCCCAGTTTTTATTGGGTGACTGCTTTTTACAACTAGATGTAAAGCAAAATGCTAGAAGTTCATTCTTGAATGCAAGTAAAATGGATTTTGATGCCAAAATTAAGGAGGAAGCTAGTTTTAACTATGCAAAACTAAGCTATGAGCTAAAATATCACCAAGAGGCGCTTACTGCTTTGCAAAGTTTTATTAAAATCTATCCGAAAAGCGAATTTTTAAATGACTCTAAAGAATTATTAGGAACCGTATTATTAACCACAAAAGATTACAAGCAAGCAGTAGAAATATTAGAAAGTGTAAATCGCAATACACAAGCAACTAAAGAAGCTTATCAAAAAGTTTGTTATTTACATGGTGTTGAGGTTTTTAATCTAAGTCAATACAAAGAAAGTATTGTATTCTTTGATAAGTCGTTGTTAGAACGTATTGACCCACTTTTTTCAGGTCTAGCCCACTATTGGAAGGCAGAAGCTCAGTTTAGACTGGGCCTTTACAAACCAGCAATTAAAAACTACGATCAGTTTCTTAATTCAGGAGTTTCTAAAAGTAGAAATGAATATGTCTTAGCATCGTATGGTAAAGGGTATTCTTACTTTAAACAAGATGTTTTTGGAGATGCAGCTGCTAATTTCGAGAATGTTGTTTCAGACAGAAAAGTAAGTGATGCCATTAAATATGATAGTTATACCAGGGCTGCCGATGCTTATTTTATGGTTAAGAACTACCCTAAATCAACATCCTATTATAGAATTATTGCCAATCTTGACATTCAAAACTCCGACTATGCTTACTTCCAATTAGGAATGATAAGCGGACTGCAAAATAAACCAGAGCAGAAGATAAGTAATATGAATTTGGTTCTAACGCAATTCAAAAATAGTACTTATGCAGATGATGCTATTTACGAAACTGCTTCAACCTACTTAATTACTTCGCAATACGACCAGTCACTTACTGAGTTTGATAAGTTAATTCAAAAGTATCCGACAAGTAGTTACATTTCAAAGGCATTATTAAGTAAAGGATTAATCTATTTTAACCAAAGCAACGATGCATTAGCAATTGAAACCTATAAAATTGTTATTGAGAAATATCCAGATTCTGATGCATTTAAAGAAGCGCTCTTAGCAATGCGTAACCTCTATGTGGATGCAGGAAATGGACAAGAATATGTCACTTATGCGAATTCATTACCAAATGCCAATCTAAGTGCTAATACTCAGGATTCAATTGTGTATCAAGCGAGTTATAGTAGCTATACTAATGGCAATTGCGTAAAAGCTATAAATGGTTTTGAAGGTTATTTAAGTCGCTTTGAGAATGGATTCTTCGCGCTTGACGCCTTGTATTACAGAGGAAGCTGTTACTATAACCAAAGTCAGACTAATGAGGCTTTGGAGGACTTTAACGCCATTTTAGCTAAATCTAGAAACAGGTTTACTGAACGGGCTTTGCTGAAGTCGGCGAATATTTATTACGGCAACAAAAACTATCCTAAAGCGATTGAAAACTTTGTAGAGCTAGAGAAAATAGCAGAGTACCAAAGTAGTTTAGAAGAAGTTTCAGAAAAGCTAATGAGGAGTTATTATGCATTAAATCAGTTAACTAATGCAAATAATCGTGCCGAAAATGTAATTAATAGCTTAAAAGCCTCTGAAAAAGACCAGTTAATGGCACATTTAATTCAAGGGAAATATTACTTAAATGATTCAAACAGCACAAAAGCACAATCCAGCTTAGAAATTGTAAAAACCAAAGCTAGTGGTGATGTTAAGGCTGAATCACAATTATTATTGGCTCAAATATTCTATAGTAAAGGCAAGTATTTAAAAGCTCAAGATGAGATTTTTGAGATGATTAATGCGTTGCCGGGCGATATATGGGTTTTAAAAGGTTATTTGTTGTTGGCCGACACTTATATTAAACTAGAAGACGAGTTTATGGCTAGGAATACTTTACAGAGTATTTTGGACAATTATAATGGCAACGATCAATCTGTGATTGACACAACCAAAAGAAAGTTAGAGCTGTTAGGTGCTACTTATAAAAAAGCAACTAGCGATTCTACAGCTAAGGACACTTTAAAACTGGTAAAATGAAGAAAATACTAATCATATTACCTTTAGCTGTATGCCTTTTTGCCAAGGCACAAACAAATATAGACCGGGAGTTTGATGTTGTTAGAGCATATAGACCTGTTTTAAGTGATGCGGTAAAAATTAAGACCGTAGCTCCGCTTGAAAAAGTTAGTCCTCCTGAAGCTACATTAAGCTATCAAGTAAGTCCTTTTAAGGTGGATTCAGTCTTACCTTCTAACCCACTAACTTCGGCTGAGCTTCAACGAGAGTCTATAAAAAAGCTTTATGGAAATTATATTAAAGGTGGTTTTGGAAACTCAGGTTTAGCTTTAGGAGAGATTTATTTAAGCAGCATTCGTGATAGAGAATATAATTATGGTTTTGAATTACAGCATTTAAATGGGCGAACAAGCGATAGTCGGAAGTTTAATCGAGACCACTTTAATCTTTATGGACAAAAATATGGTTCAAACAGAACTTCTGGAGCCAATTTGTATTACAACCGATTACGAGTGGATCATTTAGAATTTCCAGAAGACTCACTTGCTGATTATTACTTTGTAAATGAAGGAAAGCATAGTTTTAATACAGTTGGGACAGATATTGACTTCTTTAGCAACAACAAAAATTTAGAAGATTTAAACTTTGCCGCTAAGCTGAAAGCCTACTCATTTACTGATAACTATGAGCAAAGTGAGAACAATGTATCTGGTTTTGGAACGTTGAGTCAGAACTTTGGCAAATCATCCTTTGCAGCTGAGATATCTGCAGATAAGACATGGCTTAACCAGCGATCTAAATCAAGCAATTTAGTGGTGGGATTGCAGCCTTATTACCGTTATGTAGATAGCTTGTTCACCTTAAATTTGGGCTTAAACACCTTTACTACTATTCAGATTACCGAAGATGTACAAGTTTATCCAAATATTTCAGGGCAGTTTAAATTAGCAGATCGTTTTTTAATTGCCTTTGCGGGATTAACGGGTAAAACAACAAAGAATTCGTGGAAAGGTTTTGTAGAAGAAATGCCCTACTTACAAGATACTGTAGAAATTAAAAACACCAAAGAAAAACTACATTTCTATGGTGGTTTCAAAGGATCTTTAACTGACCAGAGTAGTTTTAAAATTCAAGGTTCGGTTAAAAAAGTGGATGAAATGCCTTTGTTTGTAAACCGTTTTGTTGGAACCCTACCAGACTTTAGTACTTATGAAGTAATTTATGATACGGCTACTGTAACAGAGCTTTCGCTGATTTTTACCACACAGATGTTAGAAAAAGCTAGAATTATGACTCGTTTCGATTTAACTAATTATTCGATGACCACAGCAAAAGCGGCGTATCACCTACCCTCTTTTAAATCAAACACCACCATGTCATATAACATAGCGGATAAAATTTTAATGACAGGAGATTTGCTATTTTATGGAAAAACACAAGCCTTGGCAGCAAATGGAGTTGATTTAATCGAAAATAAAAGCTTTGCAGATGTAAATATTTCTTTTGATTATAGATATTCGCCAAAACTGAGTTTCTTTCTGCAAGCCAACAACTTAGCAAATAAAACTTATCAACGTTTCTATTTATATCCAACTCAAGGCTTTACTTTTATTGCCGGAGCCACTTTTGCTTTATAACTTGCGCTTATGAATATTCAGAATCACATAATTGAACTACTTTACCTAAACGACTGTGTTATCATACCAGGACTAGGTGGATTTGTGGGTAATGAGAAGCGTGCTGAGGTTAATGAAATAGTAAAAACGGTACATCCGCCAAGGAAGAAAATAGCGTTTAATGCTAAATTGGTTGATGACGATGGTTTATTAATTGCCCATGTAGCACAGCGAGAGGCAATCTCAGTTATTGAAGCAAGTTGTGTAGTTGATGAGTATGTTAAAAGCAAGCTGAACATCCTAAACAAACGCTCTTATGTTGATATTGAAGGAGTTGGTAAGATTATCCAAAACCATGAAAACAACCTGGTTTTTGTTCCTAAAAAAGACCACACCTTCTTAATTGACACCTTTGGACTTAAAGAAGTTCCATTATCAGTCTATAAAGAAGAGAAAAAACCAGTAGTTGAAGCTATTATTCGACCTAAGACAGAGGCTGAACGCAAGATGTCTTTAAAATGGATTCCATATGCAGCAGCAGCATCAATAATATTAAGTGCATTAATTTACTTTAACTACAACCATTCAAGTGAGAACCTAAGTTTAAGTACATTAAATCCCTTTACGGATACATTTACTAACCATACGGAAACTTTGAAGGTTGAAACTGTATCTCCTACGGAGGAAGTAGTTGAAGAAGTTGATACAGAAGCAATACCTGAAAAAGTTATTGAGGTAAAGATTGAAATAATCAATTATTCAGGGAGATATGAGTACAAGTCTCTTTGGGAAAACGTTTCTGAACTTGAAATGATGGATAATTCAGGAAGCACTAAATACGCTGTGATTATTGCATCAATAAATAACGAAAGTAAAGCCCAAAAGGTAGCACAAAAATGGCAAAAAGACGGATTTAATACCGTTGTTAAGCCTGCTCCTTCTATTGGCTATTATAGAATTGCTTTATGTGGTTTTGGAGATAAGAAACTAGCCACTGAAGCGTTAAAGAAAGTGAAACAAGCTATTACAAAAGATGCGTGGATTTTAACCACTAATAAGTAACCCTATGTTATTAACCCAAGTACTACAAATTACTATCGATTCTGCTGCACAAGCACTTGCAGAACAACCTACGGAAGAAAAATTAAGCATTATTGAACTCCTGCTTAAAGGTGGTTGGATACTTATTCCACTTTTTGTAATGAGCATTATTGCCATTTACATTTTTGTAGAACGCTACCTTACTATTAAGCGAGCTTCGAAAGAAGAGAAGAACTTCATGACTCAGATTAGAGAATATGTACTTCAAGGTAATATTGATGCAGCTAAAACTTTGTGTAAGGGATCAGATAATCCAATAGCAAGAATGATTGAAAAAGGCTTAAGCCGTGTAGGAAGACCACTTAAAGACATAAACGTAGCTATTGAAAACACTGGTAAAATTGAAATTTTTAAACTTGAGAACAATCTAGCTGGTTTAGCTACCATTTCAGGTGCAGCGCCAATGATTGGTTTCTTTGGAACAGTAATAGGAATGATTAAAGCATTTTTCAATATGAGTAAGGCGGGTAACAACATTGAAGTTGGTTTACTTGCTGGTGGTATTTACGAAGCAATGATTACTACTGCCGCAGGTTTAGTGGTGGGTATTATTGCCTTTATCGGATACAACATATTGGTTACGATGATTGAAAAGGTTATTTACAAAATGGAAACTAGCTCGTTAGAGTTTGTAGACCTTTTACAAGATCCAGCATAATGAATTTAAAGTCAAGATCTAAGGTACAAGTGAATTTTAACATGGCATCTATGACAGATATCATCTTTCTGTTGTTGATATTTTTTATGTTAACCTCTACCCTAGTAAGTCCGAATGTGTTGAAGTTGTTTTTACCTAAAAGTAGCAGCAAAACCTTTGCTAAACAGACTATCTCAGTATCTATTACCGAAGACCTAAAGTACTTTATTGACTTGGATGAAGTGAGCTTTAACGAGCTTGAATATTTATTAAAAAACAAAACGGCAAACGAAACCGACCCAACCATCGTTCTTAATGTAGACAAGTCTGTAGACATGGAATATGTGGTTGATGTAATGGATATTGCCAATCGCATGCAGCTAAAGATGGTTTTAGCGACAAAACAGCGATAAAATGAGTGATTTAGAGAAGAAAAATAAGCGGTATGGCCTTTTAGGGACTATTGTATTTCACCTAATCTTGTTAGGTTTATTTATTTTCTTTGGATTTATCACTCCACTTCCCTTACCAGCTGAAAAAGGCATAATGATCAACTTTGGCGATGTTGCTGAAGGATCGGGTGATAACATTCAAGATATTACTGAAAACGTGAGTGATAGTAAGGCTGAAGCGAATGAGCAAAGCAATGAAACGCCGCCTCCTACTCCCAATTCTCCTTCTGAGCAGGATGTAATGACTCAAGACATTGAAGATGCTCCAGAAATTAAATCAAGTAAAGAGACTCCTAAAATCACTAAAAAAGACCCTGTAAAGGAAGTTCCGAAGGAAGAACCAGTAGTTGAAGAGCGTAAAGTGGACCCAAGAGCGTTGTATCCAGGTAAAAAAGGCAATCCCGGTGGAGATGGCACGACGGATAAAACTGGAAATCAAGGCTCAAAAGATGGAGACCCAACCTCATCCAATTATGATGGTGAAATGGGTGGTGGCGATAATGGCATAAGTTTAGATTTAAACGGTCGGTCATTTGTAAATCGCCCGAAGCTTACTGATAACTCTCAAGTTGCAGGTAAAGTAGTGGTTGAAATAACGGTTGATAGAAAAGGGAACATTGTTACAGCCAAAGCCGGCGCTAGAGGTACTACCATTAGTCAAACAGAGCTATGGACCAAATGCGAGAATGCATTGCGTGGTGTAGCTTTAAATTCGCTCAGTTCAGCCCCTGAAATCCAAAAGGGAACGGTTACGTTTATTTTTAAGTTGAAATAGGGTCATTTCTAGTCAAATCTTGCACTTAGAATCAGTTTTTGCATTACGGTGGGATTTTAACTTTCGATTTAAAAGTAGAAAGTTCAACTTTCAAGCCAAAAAAAACTGTCGCGCGATTGCATCGCGTGTCTGTTTTATTAACTCATTACTTATACCAATACCGTAATTCTCACTTAATCTAATTAGTCAATAAACTTAGCAATCAAAACAATTTAGGGTCATTTCGAGCGTAGGGAGAAATCTTCCTTCAGGTATGCGCGAGACTTAAAAGCGAGGATAAGTCAATAATTTTTTTAATGTCTACTTCGTGAATTAAATTGCTTCATCCAAAACTATACTAATTGCATAAATTAAGGAAGATTTCTCTCTGCTTTGCACTCCGTTCGAAATGACGGCGTGGGGTGGTAGGTTGTGTTTACATAGCACATGCTCTTCGAAGTTTTGAACTAAAAAACAATCAGCCTGATGAGAAACCTAGACCGACAAAGTAGCGTTAAGGTAGTATCGAAGCACTGAATTTTTTGTAGAAAGTGCTTAAGCTTAGTACTCTTTTATTTAGCAACCTTCCCAATTTAGGGTCATTTCGAGCGTAGGGAGAAATCTTCCTTCAGGTATGCGCGAGACTTAAAAGCGAGGATAAGTCAATAATTTTTTTAATGTCTACTTCGTGAATTAAATTACTTCATCCAAAACTATTTAAGTTGCATAAATTAAGGAAGATTTCTCTCTGCGTTGCACTTCGTTCGAAATGACACCGTGGGGTGGTAGGTTGTGTTTACATAGCACATGCTCTTCGAAGTTTTGAACTAAAAAACAATCAGCCTGATGAGAAACCTAGACCGACAAAGTAGCGTTAAGGTAGTATCGAAGCACTGAATTTTT
>JBLIDK010000041.1:0-19935 GCA_047632595.1 Sphingobacteriales bacterium | reverse complement strand
TCTACAATGCTTGTAATTAACCATTTATCGGCTGGTTTTATTAAAGTAAAGGCATTAACACCACAATGAATGAAGGTAGAGTCTACATAAAACTCATAAGGAGTCCATACAGTGGCAAGTTTGCCATCAACTTTTATTTCGTAGCTAAGCACCTTCTCATTCCACACTCCATCGTGTGTTGTTCCTGCTGTAGTTACAAACGTTTTAATAGATGTTGATTTAAGTCTTGCGCGTTTATCAAGATCATAAACAGTACTTAATGTAGCGTCTTTATCAAAAACACCTTTAATTAACGTGCTGTCTGTTAGTCGCATTCCTTCAAAAAGCTGGTCTATAGTATTTTTAATTTCACTATGCTGTGAAAAAGCAGAGATTGAAATTGACACAACTAAAATGGTGGTAATAGTCTTAAAGTTCATGGCTCAAATCTAATTAGAAAATTTGGGTGTGGATAAATCTATGTATAACAGTTTTAAGACAATTGCTTTTATTTGTCTTACTAAATAAATCATATGCTAGGTATTTTAGATTGGACCATAATTATTGCTTTTATAGCTCTTTCGGCAGGAATTACCCTTTTAGTCCGTAAAAAAGCAGGTAAAAACTTAGAATCCTTTTTTCTAGGCGGCCGTAATTTACCTTGGTTAGTTGCTGGTGTATCAATGGTAGCTACCACTTTTGCTGCCGATACTCCACTTGCAGTAAACGAATTGGTTTACCAAAATGGAATAAGTGGAAACTGGCTTTGGTGGAATTTTCTAGCTGGTGGTATGCTTACGGTATTTTTCTTCTCTCGCTTATGGCGAAGAGCTGGAGTATTAACCGAGGTTGAATTTGCTGAAATTCGTTATAGCGGCAGACCGGCAGCCTTGCTACGTGGCTTTAAAGCGGTGTATTTAGGTCTGTTTATGAATGTACTTATTATTGGCTGGGTAAATGTTGCCATGATGACCATTTTAGAAGTGTTTTTCGATTTACCTCGAATAGATTCTTTACTCTACACCGGAGGTCTAATGCTTTTAGTAGCCCTTTATTCTTCCATTTCTGGATTATTAGGAGTTGCTATCACCGATTCCATTCAATTTGTTCTAGCAATGACAGGCAGTATCATTTTAGCCATTATTGTGGTTCAAAGTCCTGAAATTGGTGGCATAGAAAGTTTGAAATCAAAATTACCAGCAGGATCTCTATCATTCTTCCCACAAATTGGTGAAGCAGGAGCGGGCACCTCCTTAACCATTGGCTTAGGTGCATTCTTAGCTTTCGCAACTATGCAATGGTGGTCTAGCTGGTATCCTGGTGCAGAACCAGGTGGTGGTGGGTATATCGCACAGCGAATGATGAGTGTTAAGAGCGAAAAAGATGCTTTTTGGGCAACGCTGTTCTTTCAAGTAGCTCATTATTGTATTAGACCTTGGCCTTGGATTATTGTAGGTTTATGTGCTGTTGTTCTTTACCCTGACTTGTCTGACGCAGATTCGAAATTTGGTTATGTAATGGCTATGAAAGACTATTTACCACCAGGTTTAAAGGGATTGTTGTTGGCAGCATTTCTTGCAGCATACATGAGTACAATATCAACTCAACTAAATTGGGGTTCAAGCTATTTAACAAGTGATGTTTATAAACGCTTCATTAACAAGAATACAAGCGACTCACATCAAGTAAATGTAGCTCGTGTTATAACTGTTTTATTAATGATAGTTGGATTGGCAGTTAGTAGTCAGATTGAGCAAATTAGTGGAGTTTGGCTATTTATTATTGAATGTGGAGCAGGTCTAGGCCTAGTATTGATTTTAAGATGGTACTGGTGGCGTATTAATGCTTGGAGTGAAATCACAGCGACACTAGCTCCATTTGTTGCTTATGGCGTGGGTAAATGGGTTTTTGACCTTGAATTTCCAAACAGTTTCTTTTTAACAGTATCCTTTACCACCGTTTGTTGGGTATTAGTAACGTTTTTAACCAAACCAACTGATGATGCTAAATTGAAATCATTTTATGCCAAAGTTAAACCACTTGGTAGGTGGGGTAAATTTGAACTTCCTGGAGAAAAAGATGCGACTAAATTATGGCACTTGTTTGCAGGATGGATTTTGGCTGTGGTTTTAACCTATTCAATTTTGTTTCTAACCGGTTATTCTATTTTATTAGAATGGGAGAGCGCCTTAAAATGGTTGATTAGTGCACTTGTTTCGCTGGTTCTATTACTATTATTAGATAAAAAGACTTCAGTTCTAAGCAGGTAGTTGAATGAAAAATTAATAATGAAAAGTGAATAATTCAATTTTAGACAAAAACCTGTGCTTCGATACATTCCTGACGATCACCGACTAAGTCGGCTCTTCCAGGAATACTCAGGATGACGATTTTTTTTAAGCTTTGGACTTTTTTATTCTAAAATCAAAACAAAGTCCCCATTTTAAATGTATTTATGATAATAAACGCAAAGAACTAGATTCAGAACACCTTTTTAGTATCTTTGCGCAAATTTTAAGCATTAAAAAACAACTGATGAATCATAAAGAAGACGTGTTGAAGCAGGTTGGTTTATCCACTTTAACCATAGATCAAATAGGAGATGACCACATTATGTCATCTTTTGATACTCCATTAAGAGACGACGCATTTGAAATGAGTGACGGTGATAAGATAAAGGCAATCCAACACCATTTTGGTCAAATTATGGAAACTTTAGGCTTAGACATGAATGATGACAGTCTAAAAGGAACTCCATACCGCGTAGCTAAAATGTACGTAAAAGAAATTTTCAGTGGATTAGACCCTAAAAACAAACCAAAATTAACCGTTTTTGACAACAAGTATAAGTATGCACAAATGCTTGTAGAAAAGAATATTACGTTTAATTCAAATTGCGAACATCATTTTGTTCCAATGATTGGTACAGCTCATGTAGCATACATTAGCTCAGGTCAAGTAATTGGTTTATCAAAAATTAACAGAATTGTAGATTATTATGCTCGAAGGCCTCAAGTTCAAGAGCGTTTAACTCTACAGATTCTTAACGAATTAAAGTCGGCATTAAATACTGAAGACGTAGCAGTTGTAGTTGAAGCAAAACATATGTGTGTTTCAACTCGTGGTATAAAAGACCAAAATAGCAGCACGGTAACAGTAGAATACGGTGGTAAATTCTTAGAAGAATCTACCAAAAAAGAGTTTTTAGGTTACATATCTAGTAACTTAATGAGGCTATAAGTACAATACATAATTTTGAAAAAGAGAAAGCAATAATACTTTCTCTTTTTTTTTGTCTTTTTTTCGAATACAATAACTCTTACTTTTGAAGCAGAACGAATACCAGATGAATCTAATTAAGCAACACCCAATAAGTATATATAACTCATTTTCAAGAGAAAAAGAAGTATTTAAACCCATTAATGATGGAAAGATTGGGATGTATGTTTGTGGACCAACGGTTTATAGTGATCCACATTTAGGTACAGCACGTGCTTATGTGTTTTTTGATGTGGTTTTTAGATACTTTAAACACCTTGGTTACCAAGTTCGTTATGTACGAAACATTACTGATGTTGGTCACTTAGTGAATGATGCAGATGAGGGAGAAGATAAAATAGCTAAAAAAGCTAAGCTTGAGCAAATAGAGCCAATGGAAGTAGTTCAAACCTATACTGTTAGTTTCCATGAAGCGATGGCAAAATTGAATTGCCTTCCACCAAGTATTGAGCCTGCTGCATCAGGACATATTATTGAACAAATTGACATTATTGAAAAATCTATCAAAGCTGGTTTTGCTTATGAAGTTGATGGGTCTGTGTATTTTGATGTTCAAAAATATTCTAAATCAAATAATTACGGAGAGTTGAGTGGCAAAGTGTTGGAGGAACTTCTTGAAGGAACTCGAAACACAGAAGGTGGTGACGAAAAACGTAGTCCTTCTGATTTTGCTTTATGGAAAAAGGCTAAACCTGAGCATATTATGAGATGGCCTTCTCCTTGGAGTGATGGTTTTCCTGGATGGCATTTAGAATGTACAGCAATGAGTACTAAATACTTGGGAAATAAATTTGATATTCACGGAGGAGGCATGGACCTTAAATTCCCTCACCATGAGGCTGAAATAGCACAAAATCAAGCTGCTTTTGGTTGCCAACCCGTTAATTATTGGATGCACAATAACATGTTGACAATAAATGGGGTTAAAATGAGTCGCTCTGCAGGAAACTTTATTACCATTACTGAATTGCTAACTGGAACTCACGAATTACTTGAGCAGGCTTATAGCCCTATGACCGTTCGCTTTGCTATTTTACAAGCCCAATACAGGAGTACTATAGATTTTAGCAATGAAGGTTTACAGGCTGCTGAAAAGGGCGTAAAACGATTACTTGAAGCTCACACTATTCTGCAAGGAATGGAATATTCAGGAAAAGAACAATTGAGCGAACTTGATGCTGAAATCATCTCTCAAATGGCATTATGCTATACTGAAATGAGCAATGACTTCAACACCGCAAAAGCCTTAGCAATTCTGTTCGATTTAAGTTCTAAAGTGCAGTCTTTTGAAAACAATCAAATTTCAATTAATTCTATATCAAGTAGTACACTTATTCAATTAAAGAATCACTTTAAGTTGTTTGTTGAAGATATTTTTGGTTTAACAAAGGAAGAATCTGGCGAAAGCTCATTAACAGGAGACTTGGTTGAAATTTTAATTGAACTACGTAAATCAGCTAGAGAGAATAAGGATTTTGCTACTTCTGACATTATAAGAAATAGATTAATGGCTTTAGGAGTTCAACTTAAAGACGGGGCAGATAAGACCTCTTTTTCGATTAAATAAAACCTTGATTTTAGCAACTAACTTTGGTTCTAAAATTGAATTTTCAAACTACTTTTTATTTCATTTGGAAAAAGATTTTCAAATGACACTTTTACTATTACCTTAGCCATACGTTAAGAAGTTGACTATGCGCATAATAATTGCAGGTGCCGGTTCTGTAGGTTTTCATTTAGCTGAATTACTAACAGCAGAATCACACGATATTGTATTAATTGACACTTCTAAAGATAGGCTAGAGTACGCCGAATCTCATTTAGATATTAGTGCAGTTCGAGGTGACAGCACCTCATTTGCTGTTTTGGATCAAGCGGGAATAACCGATGCCGACCTTTTAATAGCAGTTACCTCTTTAGGCGATACAAACATCACAACAGCCATTATAGGTAAAAGAATGGGTGCCAAAAAAACCATTGTTCGAATTAAGAACATGGAATACCTAATTGATAAATCTCGTTTTGACCTTCGTGAAGTAGGAATAGATGCACTAGTGTCTCCAGAAAGCCTAGCAGCTCGTGAAATAAGAAGACTTCTGAAAGAATCGGCTGTAACCGACTCATTTGACTTTGAAGACGGAAAATTGTCTTTAATTGGCCTGTACGTGACTGATAAAGCACCAATTATTGGTAAAACACTTATTGAAACCAGGCATTTAAATCCTAAAAACAACTTTATAACAGTAGCCTTGCAGCGTGATGGCGAAGAAATTATTCCTCGTGGTAAAACTGAGTTTAAATTAAACGATCATGTTTACTTCATTACTCGTGCTGATTCAATTGAAGAAGCATTAATTTTTACTGGGAACAAAAGAGTTGAAATTAATAATGTAATGGTTTTGGGCGGAAGTAGAACTGGCGCTCATATTGCACGTAGAATGAGCAATGGCTATAATATTAAACTTATTGATAAGGATAGAAAAAAAGCAATCAGTCTTGCAGAAGAGCTTGATAATGTAATGGTTATTAATGGTGACGGAACTGATATTGAATTGCTAGACGAAGAGGGTATCGATTATATGGATGCTTTTGTTGCGGTTACCGGAAACTCTGAAACTAACATTCTTTCATGTTTAGTGGCTAAAAACAGAGGAGTTAAAAAGACTATTGCCCTGATTGAAAATCGTGAGTATATAAAGCTTAGTGAGAATTTTGGAATTGACGCGATGATCAATAAGAAGATTATTGCAGCAAACTTCATGTTTAAATACATACGTGAAGGAGATGTTGTTTCACTTACAGGTATTTATGGCATGGATGCAGAAATATTGGAATTCAACGTTACAGCCGATTGTTTAATCACTAAAGAGAAAATTAAGGATCTTAAATTCCCTGAAAAGGCTATCATTGGCGGTGTAATTCGTGATGATGTGGGTTTTATTACCCTTGGTGATTTCCAAATTCAAGAAGGGGATAAGGTTGTTGTTTTTACTATGTCTAAAGGTATCAAACAAGTCGAAAAATTCTTTAAACGGAGATGAGATTAAACCTTAAACTTATAATTAATATAATGGGGCTTTTGCTAATGCTGAATGGCCTTTTTATGTTGTTTGCAATACCGTTTAGTTTGTATTACGAAGAGGAATCCTGGAAATCATTACTCTTATCATCTTCCATTCAAATTGGCTTAGGCCTGATATTACGATTTATTTCTAGAGGTTATAAAAAGGATGTTAAAAAAAGAGAGGGTTATTTAATTGTAACTCTAGGCTGGCTGGTAATGTCAGTTTTTGGATCCTTACCCTATTATTTAAGTGGTGAAATCCCGACATTTGTAGATGCCTTTTACGAAACCATTAGTGGATTTACAACTACTGGTTCTACTATACTATTAGATGTTGAAGCATTACCAAAAGGACTTCTTTTTTGGAGAAGTATGACTCATTGGATTGGTGGAATGGGTATTATAGTTTTAACCATAGCTATTTTACCTTTATTAGGAATTGGCGGAATGCAACTTTTTGTGGCAGAGTCTCCCGGTCCAAAGGCCGATAAAGTAGCCCCTAGAATAAAAGAAACTGCTAAACGATTATGGTTGGTTTATGTATCTCTAACCTTAGTTGAAACTATCTTATTAATGCTAGGAGGCATGTCGTTTTTTGATAGTATAAACCATGCAATGAGCACCTTAAGTACAGGCGGTTTTTCAACCAAAAATGCGAGTATTGGGTTTTACAATTCTGCCTATTTTGAATATGTAATTATCGTATTTATGTTCTTAGGTGGAACAAACTATGCACTTATATACTACAGTTTAACTGGAAAACTAGACAAGGTTTTCAAAAATGAAGAGTTTAGGAAATATGCCATATTTGTAGGTGGAATGTCGCTTGTAGTGACCTTAGCTATTATTGCTGCGGTGAATTCACCCTTTGAGCAGGCATTTAGACATGCTTTGTTTCAAGTTGTATCAATTGTAACCACAACTGGTCTAGGAACGGCTGATTTCACTTCTTGGGCGCCATATATAACCGTAATATTCTTTATACTTTTCTTTACAGGTGGATCAGCAGGTTCAACAAGTGGAGGAGTGAAAATGATGCGCCACGTGATTCTATTAAAAAACAGTATTATCGAATTAAAACGTCAATTGCATCCAAATGCAATACTACCGGTTAGATTTAATAGAGTAACTATAGGAGAGGGTGTTGCTTATAATGTTACGGCCTTTGTGTTAATATATTTGGCTATATTTTTCTCAGGTACTTTTGTAATGGCCTTATTTGGGTTAGATTTAGTTTCTGCTATGGGTAGTGTTGCTGCTTCAGTTGGAAATATTGGCCCTGGTTTGGGTTCAGTTGGCCCTTCTGAAACCTATGCTCATATACCTGACCTTGGAAAGTTATTCCTTTGTTTCTTAATGCTATTAGGTAGACTAGAAATATTTACTGTCCTAATACTATTAACTCCATTCTTCTGGAGAGGGCAATAAAAAAAAGATCAATATTACTATAGTTAAAATAAATAGCAAGGTTGTTCTAGTTTTGTTATTACGCCAATATTAGAGAAGCTTCAACGATAGTATACCGATATGCTATATCAAATAGTTATCTAAGCAATATCAATTCAATATTACACTGCTTACTGGAAAGTTAAAAAATTATATAATGAGAAATGAAAAATTAGAAATAGTTAATAAAAAAGGTCTAAAGCTACAGGCGCATTTAGAGTTACCTGCTAACCAAAAGCCCAATCATTATGTCATTTTTGCCCACTGTTTTACATGTACAAGTTCATTAAGTGCTGTTAAAAATATAAGTCGTGCTTTAACCAATCATGGTTTTGGAGTGGTACGATTTGATTTTACCGGATTAGGAAGAAGTGAAGGTGAGTTTGCCGATAGTCATTTTTCAGCTAACGTTCAAGATTTAATTGATGTGAGTGATTTTATGGAAGCTAATTTTGAAGCACCTTCAATGTTAGTTGGGCATTCATTGGGCGGAGCAGCAGTGCTAACGGCTGCCTCGAAATTAGATAATATTAAAGCTATTGCTACTATTGGAGCTCCTTCAACTGCTAGTCATGTGAAACATTTGTTTTCACATGGTTTGGAAGAAATAAAAGAAAAAGGAGAAGTTGAAGTTAATATTGGAGGACGCCCTTTTAAAATCGATAAAGATTTTGTTGAGGATTTTGAAAAGACAGACTTGCATTTAATTGTCAAAAATTTGAAAAAGCCTTTGCTAATCTTGCATTCACCAATTGATACCATTGTAGGTATTGAAAATGCTGAAAAACTGTATCATAATGCTCACCATCCAAAAAGCTTCATCACACTTGATAAGTCAGATCATTTATTGTCTAATCCTATTGATAGTAAATATGTAGGTAATATTATTGGTGCTTGGGTTCAACGTTACTTTAAACCTCAGGAAAATAAAATGTTTGAAACCAAAGGAGAGCAACTAGTTGGACATTTGAATCTGTTAGAAGATAATTTCACAACTTCAATCCAAACAAAAACACATACAATGATTGCTGATGAGCCCTCATCTGTGGGAGGAGATGATTTTGGACCTTCGCCTTATGAATACCTTAACGCTGGGTTAGTGGCATGTACTGCAATGACTTTAAAATTATATGCTGAGCGAAAACAATGGGATTTGCAAGAAATCTATGTCTACGTAACGCATTCTAGAAAGCATAGCGATGATTTAGGAATAGATGCTGATAAACCTTCGTATTTAGATCATATTAGCATAAAGCTAAAGCTTATAGGTGATTTAGATGAGACTAAAAAGGAACGCCTTAAAGAAATAGCTTCTAAATGTCCTGTTCATAAAACAATTGCAAGTGAAGTGATTTTTGATACACAAATAATTAAATCCTAATAACTCCATTCTTATGGAGAGGGCAATAAAAAAGCGACTTACACACTGCTGTATAAGTCGCTTTTGGTTAATTAAGTCACTTTAAAATTCTTTTATTCCTTAATTAGTTTTCCTGTAGCAAAACTTCCGCTAGCAGTTTTTAGTCTATAGTAGTACATTCCAACGCCAACATTTGACATGTCAAGTTTAGCTGAGTGACTGCCATAATTTGCTGAAAAATCAACTGACTTAATCAATCTACCTTGTGTGTCAAATACAGTTATAGTTGAAGCCTCTGGGGTTTCTAAACTAAAAGAAAAGGTTACAAAATCATTTACCGGGTTAGGGAAAGCAATATGACCAAGAATGTTTTGTAAATTTTCAATTCCATTCACATTGAATTGACCTACTGAACAGAAAATATCATTCGATGGGTTTATATCATTATCTAGGAAAACATAGGCACAAAGTCTACTATAAGTAGTTTTAGGTGCAGGAGGTCTCGCCGATTTTTTACTTAACGTAATTTCAATTTTTTCGCCAGCTGCGATATCTACATCAATAAATTCTGAAATGGGCTCTCTTAAATCTACAAAGAACGATACTCCAAATGGATCCGTAATGTCCACAGCGCCTTGGTTATGAAGTTCAAATGTTAATTCAACTGAATCTATATTTGTATTACTATTTAAAGGAGATATAATTGCTGAAACAGAAAGGTCAGGAGCAATACTGGGATCACCTGTTGCAATAGACATTCCAATAGCAAGGTCTAAACTTTCCTTATCTTGAAATGGTAAGAAGTTTTCTCTTCCAAATACCTTATAAGTGTTAAATGAAACAACACCACCTGCAGAACCTGTATGGTAATATGCATTTGGCCCACCTTGCATTGTACTAATATAAACTCCACCACTGTTTATTTGTACAAGCTCATCAATTGTAGTTGTGCTATAAGTAGCATTTTGACCAGTAGGTAAAACATCTTTTGTGTATAACAAGGTACCTCTTGTTCCATTTGGTAATCCATAAATATCTGTTCCATTATCGTCGTAGATATTTATTCTCATGTTTTCAGTTGGTTGTAGTCCTTGGTTTGAATTTCCAAAATTTACATCAGTAATTACGGCAGGGTAGTAAGGAGGTTCAATAAAAACTCCTACTCCTGATGTAAAGTTAGTTGCAGCAAACCATGTGAAATCTGGACCACCTCCACCAGGCACATAATCCATTGTAACTTTACCACCTGCAGAATCGACCAAGTTTAAATATTGAGTTAAGTTATTATTCATTGTAAATCCATCATTGGATTGAACAGTTCCTCTGATTCCAAAAATTCCAACGGTATCAGTTTTAATGACTCCAGGAAAAGTAACATTTGCTGTTTCATTTGGAGCTAAGGGTTCACTAAATAATGCTGAATTTGATTCTATAGTTATCGGACCTCTATTAAAATTTGCTTTAACTAAGTAGTTATCATCCAAAGTAACGGTACCATTATTTAATAACTGAACAATTGGCTTGCCCAAATCAGAATTTTTTAACGCAAATGTTCCAATGGTATTAGGTCTATTCACCCAGTTTATAGACATATCCTCTAATTCATACGCTTGTGATTCAACTTCTTCAGCCAAAAAACGAATAGCGTATGGAGCAGCTTTACTATGAAGTAATTGAACTCTTGAGGCATCATCATCTGCAACCATTACTCCAATTTTACCAGTTTTATTTTCTAATCCGATCATAAAACAAGTTGCCTCAGGTCCAACTTGCTCGTTGTTTTGCTCAACACCCAAACAAACTGCACTAATAGTACCATTTACAGCTGCATATTGATAAGTTATACTTCCATCATTTTTGTCAAGAATTAATTGAACAGTAGCCGTTCCATCTTCATCGCCAAATGACATGTTTTCCCAAGTGACTACAACAGAATCTTTGAAATTAGTCCAAAAATAAACTCCTGTACCAGCACCATTTACTCCTAATCCTGTCAACATTGGAGCTATGTAGTCATCTGTTTGGTTTTCATCTTCACCTAAACCTCTAGGAGCTGTGTTATAAGGTGATTGAAGTTGATTTGGTCTAAATATTATGTACCCATTATTATCTACGTACATACTTGACCTTGAATACCAGAAATAGGGAAATTCAAAATTAAAGCTAATTGGACCGTAAAATCCTTTAGGATTATCGCTTAACCGAATAGCACCTGATCGAAGCGGGTTTGCTATTTCTACCCAACTGGCTATTGGTGCTTTTGGATCTGCATTATCGCTATCTCGCCATACATAACCGTAGGAATCAGGTCCACCAGTAGTTGGCGCAAGTTGTGCAAAACTTTGTACTACCGTCAAAGTAATTATTAGGAGTGAGGTTAATCGTATTTTCATAGTGTTTTTTTTAAAGACCTGTTTTTGTAGAATGATTAAGCTTTTACTCTACATGTTTTTAATTTGAAAGTTGCTTAAAAATAAAAAGATGCTCTTATGAGACACCTTTTTTATTTGTCAAAACCTTGTTATCAAATGATAAAAATATCTCAACTACTTTACAATGGTAACCTTACCAGTTGTTCTAGTTTGATGAGACAAAATTTGATAAGTATATATCCCAGGAGCTAAGTCGCTAGAGTTTACACTGAAACTTTGTTTCCCAGGCATTACTTCGCCTAATTCAATGTTTCTAACTACTTGTCCATTAATGTTTACTAATTTAAGAATTGGAGAAGTTACTTCAGTTGCAAAATAAGTCACATAAAATAAGTCGTTCGCTGGATTAGGGAAAACTTCAGAATGAATGTAAGCTAATTTCGGTTTTACACTAGAGAAATTTGCAGTACAGAAATCATCATTCGATTTAACTAAATCGTTAGTAATTGTTACACCTGCACAAATCTTATCGTATTTGTCTTTTGGTGGCGCTGGTCTTACCGCTTTGTTTTTGAAAGTATAGTTAACTGTTCCTCCTGATGGAATATCAAGTTTAACATTTTCAAAAATTGGAGATCGCTTATCTAATTGATAGTTCACAACAAATTGAGTTGCTGTATCAATATCAACAGGGCCAACATTGCTAATTTCAATAGTAACATCAACTGAATCAAAAATTCCACTTGCTGTGGTTGGACTTACAATATCAGTTATAGCAAGGTCAATAATTTTATTAGGATCACCTTTCTTGATATCCATTCCGTACATAATATCTCTAGTTTTATTATCTCTAAAGATTGAAAGGAAAACTTCACCAGTTGTCGTATTTCTTGTTACCTCAAAACTATTATATGAATGCGGCGCTGTGTTGTCAGTTTCTGACCCAACAGTGGTACCACCTTGTAAACCAATTAAATAAACTCCACCACTGTTAATTTGGATTCCTCCATCAGGTAAGGTTATTTTTAATAGTCCATCAGGTAAGCTTCCTGGTAAATAGTCTTCAAAATATAATAAGGTACCTGGAGACCCGTCAGGAACACCAAAAATATCTACTCCATCATCATCATACATTTCAAAACGCATACCTTCAGTAGGTGTACCTGCAGTTCCTGTTACATTAAAGTTTAACGCTACAACTAATGCAGGGTAAAGTGGAATATCCATGTATAAACCAACACCAACATTATAGGTAGGTTGCCCACCAACAAAAGTTAAATCACCATTAGCCGAGTTATCGTGGTAACGTAGATCAATTAATTCTAACGAAGTATCTACAATTGCAATTAATTGCGACGCTTTATTATTTCCACTAATTGGGTCTTCGTCAATACTATTTAAACCAACTTCAGATTTAAATATTTTAGCCTCATCTGTTGGAATTTCCTTATTTGTATTAATTTCTTGTGTCTCACCAACTGGAATTGAAGAAACTAATACAGAACTATTTTCTCCAACAGGTTGAACACCCTCAAAAAGTCTCCCAGTTAAAGATCTTAAAGAAGATTCAACAAGACCAATGTTTTCAATACCACCCCAAATAGTTTCTCCTTCTGTATTTATTGGAATAAATCTTCCTCTACTTCTTGGAGCCCCTACGTAAGTTGCTCTTAAATCTTCAACAGTATATGTTGAGTTTTCTGGTCTTTTAATTTCAAAAGAACCAGGATTGGTTGGAGAAGAATTCATTCCTGTAACACCAAAGTAATCCTTAGCCTCTTGATCTTCTTTTATTAATAGTCCAATTGCACCACTAACATTTTCAAATCCAACATTATTGCAATCAGAAGAAGCGCCACCTGCACATAGTGAATTAACATCTTCGTCACCAATCATAGTTTGATAATTGAAACTAATAGTTCCATCTAATTCAAGAATAACTTGAAAAGTGTGACTTCCACCAGCCTCTGGACTTGCTGCATTAAAGAAAGGAACATCAATCCAAGATACAACTACAGAATCCTTAAAATTGGTGTAAAACCAGCACTCAGCACCTGAATCTCTATCTCCACTTACACTTACAAATGTTAAATCACCCATAAATGGAGTGATAAAATCATCTGATACTCCACCAGCACTGGGTACTTCTGGGAATCCAGCGGCAATTAAATCTTCATTAAAGTTAATGTAACCATTGGCTCCAATAGAAAATGAATTCCTAGTGTACCAATAGTATGGAAAATTAAAATTGAAACTTATGGGTCCAAAATTTGAATCATCTGTAAAACGTTCAGTTAGTTCAATTGCATTAGGGTTTGTAGTAATATCAACCCAACGACCCGTAACTTCTGCGGTTAAGCTACTAGCCCAAGTATATCCGTAATTTCCTTTAGACGCGTCATCTCCAGAATCTTGTGCGTTGATTGAGAAAATTGAAATTATAGAAAGTAGTGTAAATGTTAATTTCTTCATAAGTAGATTTAATTTAATGGGTTTTGTATTATACTTTTGGTCTCCAATTAGAAAACAAGAGTTAAGTGTGTTTATGATTTTACAATTACAAATTTAATACTTAGTTCCAATTGTAACGTATTGGTTGCACATAAAAACAAAAAAAATAAATTCTTTGAGCTATTTAGATCAATTAAACGGACAACAACGCTCTGCAGTAGAAACTTTAAAAGGCCCTGTAATGATTATAGCTGGTGCTGGATCAGGGAAAACAAGGGTGATTACCTACAGAGTTGCACATCTTTTACATAATAAAGTTGAACCGTTTAATATTCTCTGTTTAACATTTACCAATAAGTCGGCTAAAGAAATGCGGGAACGTATTGAACTAATTGCTGGTCCAATTGCTAAAAACCTTTGGATGGGTACTTATCACTCTACTTTTGCCAAAATTCTACGCTTTGAAGCAGATAAGCTAAATTATCCAACCAACTTTACCATTTATGACAGTGATGATTCAAAAAGCTTATTAAAAGCTATTTTAAAAGAACAAGGTCTTGATTCAACCGCTTACAGTCCAAATTTTGTTGCTACTCGTATCTCACTTGCTAAAAATAACCTGATATCCGTAAAGAAGTACTTAGAAAGTCCCGAAATTCAATCGGATGATCAAAGTACAGGAAGACCAAAAATAGGTGAAATCTATAAAATCTATCAAACAAGGCTGGCTCGTTCAGGTGCTATGGATTTTGATGATTTACTATTTAATACTTTCAGACTATTAAATAACTTCCCTGAGGTATTATATAAGTATCAAAACAAGTTTAAGTATATAATGGTTGATGAGTTTCAAGATACTAATTATTGTCAGTACCTAATTGTTAAGAAACTTGCTGCTGTTCATGAAAACTTATGTGTAGTAGGGGATGATGCTCAAAGTATTTACGCTTTCCGGGGAGCATCCATTCAAAACATATTAAATTTCGAGAAGGACTACTCTGATTTAAGCATTTTCAAGCTGGAGCAAAATTATCGTTCTACTCAAACCATAGTTAATGCTGCAAACTCTATTATAAAAAACAATGAAGACCAACTTCGTAAAGATGTTTTTAGTGATAATGCAGTTGGAGATAAAATAAAGGTGCTTAGCTGCTTTACAGACTCTGAAGAGGGCAAGAAAGTAGCTGAAAGCATTATGGAGGAGGTTGCTAGAAAAGGAACTTCCTATCAAAGTTTTTGCATTTTATATCGAACAAATTCTCAATCAAGAAGTATCGAAGAAGCCCTTAGGAGATTAAATATACCTTATAAAATATACGGTGGCCTGTCTTTTTATCAACGTAAGGAAATAAAAGACCTTATCGGCTATTTTAGGTTAGCAATAAACCCAAATGATGAGCAAGCCATGAAACGGACGATTAATTATCCGAAACGAGGAATTGGCAAAACATCAGTAGAACAGATTATAATTGCTGCTGATGAACATAAAGTGACTCAGTGGGAGGTGATTTCTGACCCCATTAAATACTTAAAGGCAAAAGGAGCAAGCAAAAAAATTGAGGATTTCTCAACCATGATTAAAAGTTTTGCCGTTAAGGTATCAACTGAAAATGCTTTTGAGGCGGCTGATTTCATTGCGAAATCGAGTGGGGTTCACAAGGATCTTTATAATGACAAAACGGTTGAAGGCTTAGCACGCTATGAAAACATTCAAGAATTATTGAATGGAGTAAAACAATACTCTGTTCGAGAAGGCCTAGAAGACGAAAGTTTAGCCGGCTTTTTACAAGAAGTTTCTTTGTTAGGTGCATTAGATGTAAGTGACGAAGAATTAGGAGAACATGTAAGTCTAATGACTATACATTCCTCTAAGGGACTTGAGTTTGATCAAGTGTATTTAGTGGGTATAGAAGAAAATCTTTTTCCTTCTCAAATGTCTATTGGAAGTCGCGAAGATTTAGAAGAAGAACGGCGTTTATTTTATGTTGCATTAACAAGAGCTCGACATAAAGTAAGTTTAAGTCACGCAAATCAGCGATTTAGATTCGGAAATTTAATATCTTCGGAGCCTAGTAGGTTTATTAAGGAAATTGATGAACAATATTTAGACCTCGTTAAACCTAAAAGACTAGACTCTTTAGGCGGGAATGACAATGATTTTAGTAGAGGAAGTAATTGGAGTAAAAAAGAATCTTCAGGAGGTTTTAGCACAAGAACAGTACTAAAGCCAAAACCAAAAGCCAAACCTATTTACATTCACAAGCCTACTAAAGAATTTGAAGCCCAAACAGTTACTAAAATTAGTATGGGAAATAACATTGAACATATTAAGTTCGGATTTGGAAAAGTTACTCAAGTTGAGGGCGATTTTCCTAATCAAAAAGTAACTGTAAATTTTAAAGAGTTGGGAGAGAAACAAATTTTAATCAAATTTGCAAAGCTTAGAATAATCGAATAAGAAGAATTCTAAGACAATATATAAGTAATGACAGAAAATAATTTAGAGTACAATTCAACCAGACCCTTGTTGCTTTTTTCAGAATATGGAAGAAACATTCAAAACTTGGTTAATCATCTTAAAACCATAGAAGATAAAGAGGAAAGAAATGGTTTAGCAGAAACTATCATTGGTATGATGGGCGCTTTTTATCCTCAAATGAGGGATATTCCTGATTTCAAGCACAAGCTTTGGGATCATTTGTTTATGATGGCAGAATACGAATTAGATGTTGATGCTCCATACCCTCCGCCATCAAAAAACGATGAGGTAATTAAGCCAGAACGTGTTCCTTATCCTGATAACAAAATCAAATTCAAACATTACGGTAAGAATGTTGAGTTGATGCTTGAGAAAATCAAGTTGATGGAAGGTGAAGAGCAAAAAGAATACGGTTTAGCTATCGCAAACTTCATGAAAATGGCCTACATGATGTGGAATAGCCGTGATGCTGTTAGTGATGAGCAAGTATTATCTGACCTACAACGATTAACTGATAAAAAAGTTGATATAGAAGGTATGGAATTAGCCAACGTTCGAATAGCTAGCAAACCGCAAAATCAAAACCGTACTAACAGCAATAAAGGCGGGCAAAAAAGAAAACAACAACCTCGTAGAAAGAAATAATAGTGGGAGCATTTGAAATTGTAGGAGGCAAGAAATTAAGTGGTGAAATTACTCCTCAAGGAGCCAAAAACGAAGCCTTACAAATTCTTTGTGCTGTACTTCTAACTGCTGATAAAGTTCAAATTGATAACATTCCTGATATTAAGGATGTCAATAAATTAATTGAAATTTTAGGCGATATTGGTGTTAAAGTCACTAAGCACACTCCCAATTCCTACACGTTTCAAGCCGATGAGGTGAATTTAGATTTTTTGCAATCTGATACCTACCGAACCAAGGCTGCCCAACTTCGTGGTTCTATTATGATGTTAGGACCTTTATTAACTCGTTTTGGTAAAGGATATATTCCTAAGCCTGGTGGAGATAAAATTGGTCGTAGAAGATTAGATACTCACTTTTTAGGATTTCAAAAGCTAGGTGCCCAGTTTAATGTAGATACTACAACTAATGTTTACACAGTAGATGCTACTAAATTGAAGGGTACCTATATGCTTTTAGATGAAGCGTCGGTTACTGGTACTGCTAATATTGTTATGACAGCTGTAATGGCTGAAGGCACAACTACCATTTATAATGCAGCATGTGAGCCTTATTTGCAACAATTATGTAAAATGCTTAACAGCATGGGTGCAGACATTAAGGGTATTGGTTCAAACTTACTAACTATTGAAGGAGTAAAGTCTCTTGGTGGTTGTAAGCATAGAATACTGCCTGATATGATTGAAATTGGGAGTTTTATTGGCCTTGCCGCTATGACCCAAAGTTCAATTCGTATTAAAGATGTTTGCTACGATGAACTCGGACTTATTCCAAATGTTTTTAGATCATTAGGGATTGATGTGCAAAGAGATGGTGACGACATAGTTATTCCAGAACAAAAAGAATATTGCATTGATACTTTTATTGATGGTTCTATTTTAACCGTTGCTGATGCTCCATGGCCAGGGTTTACTCCTGATTTATTGAGCATTGTTTTGGTTGTGGCAACTCAAGCCAAAGGCAGTATCCTTATACATCAAAAAATGTTTGAAAGTCGGCTTTTCTTTACGGATAAGCTGATAGACATGGGAGCACAAATAATTTTATGTGATCCACACAGAGCAACTGTTATTGGTTTAAACCGATCTCAAGCATTGCGTGGTGTCTCAATGACCTCACCTGACATTAGAGCAGGAGTTTCCTTATTGATCGCTGCTTTATCGGCGGAAGGAACCAGTATAATTGACAATATTGAGCAAATTGATAGGGGTTATCAGTACATTGAACAACGATTAACTGCTTTAGGAGCGCAAATTAAGAGGATTAATTAGTTTTTAACTAATCTTTTAACTGTGTTACATAAAATTTGTAGTAAGGATCATCTTTGTTTTTTTGCCTCCAATCATAGTAATCAAATACGCTAGACAAACAGCCACCAAAACACGTTGTAAACAATTTCCCAGATTTTCTATCAAGAACTACCCCCATCCAAGGTATAGTCTTCATTAAGTTCACTATGAACATTTTTGTGATCCAATAATATTTTACATTCAGAATTATTGGAAAGTTTCATTCCTATTATTTCATCAAAGTTTTTCAAATTAGTATTAACCACCATGTATAATTCTGAATTGGAATATTCTTTCATTACTTCTTCAAAGGCTTTATATAAATGTCCTCCTGCTTTAGTCGTATCTATGCAAAAAAAACAAAACACAAATATCATTTTTATTGTAGTTGGCAAGTTTAAACTCTTTACCATCTAATGTTCTAAAAATATTATTTAAAAGAATAGTTGAATCCCTGCTAAAATCTCTTTTATATCGCTGTGAATAGGAAGTAAGGGATTCAAATAAGATGACAAAAACTAAAATGATTTTAGAAATCATATCTATCTAACTTAAAACTACTTAATAAAGTATAATTTAAAACTTTTTTGACAATTATTACGTTAGATTTTTCAATGTGCTATATTTACAAGTTTTAACAATTATATTTATTAGATGAAAGTATTCTTAACTGTATTTATTTTATATTTTGGCTTAAATTCCACCGTTTTTGCCCAACTTTCTTTCTTTTTTGATGAGGCTAATAGCTTTTTTGCCGAAAATGTAAGTGCTAACGGAGAAGTTGACTATGAATCAATAAAATCCAACCCAAAAGCATTAAATAGTTTAGTAGAATTTATCTCAACTGCCGACTTAAAAGTAAGTAAAAACGAGAAGTTTGCTTTTTATCTAAACGCATACAACATTTTAACTATCAAACAGGTAGTAGATAATTACCCAATTAAATCTCCTTTAGATGTGGATGGATTTTTTGATAAAAAGAAGTTTCAAGTTTCCTATAAGTCAATGACTTTAAATGAAATAGAAAATGATATTATTAGACCCGTTTACCAAGACCCAAGAATACATTTTGCTTTAGTTTGCGCTGCACTTAGTTGTCCGCCAATACGACCTTATGCTTTTATGCCTTTAAAAGTTGATCAACAACTAGAAACTGTTACTAAAAAGGCATTGAATAATACGGAGTTTATTAAAGTTGATAATACAGGTAAAAAGGTTCAGACTTCAATGATTTTCAACTGGTATATGAGCGATTTTGCTAACACAAACAAAGGAGTAATTGAATACATTAATAAGTACAGAACTACTCCTATTCCTTTAGATTACGGGTATTCAAACTACGATTACAACTGGACTTTGAATAAAAAAAAAGTAAAGTAAGTCCAGTTTCACCAGAAACGAATACTTCCACATATCATAATACTGGCTTACGAGCCATTAGTCCTGCTGTATTACTAGCAAATAACAACTACGAGTTTAAGATTTTCAATAATTTATACTCTCAAACACTATTCTTTAATAACCAGAAGCTA